>SLBZ01000060.1 GCA_007126095.1 Aquisalimonas sp. | reverse complement strand
GACGCAGGCTTGCGCCCGTGCCCGATGCGCCAGAACACGCCGGTGACATGATAGGCGTCTCCGGCTCCGTCCAGGCGCTCGGGTTGCTCGTTCTGGATCATTCGCGACGCGAAGGCAGCGGCCTCCGGGGTCGCCCGGGCGGCCCGAAGGAGCTCTTCCAGCCATTCCCTCTCGGGGAAGGCATCCGGATTGAGGAGCGCAACGAATTCCGTTGAACACTGCTCCATGGCCCGGTTGTTGCCTGCGGCAAATCCTAGGTTGGACTCCGCGCGCTGCAACGTGATGTTATCGGGCGCGCTCAGGTCATCTGCGGAGCCATCCGTGCTGGCGTTGTCCACCACGATGATGCGTGAAGGAGACACGGTCTGCCTGGCCAGGTTCGCCAGGCATTCTTGTAGCAGCGGGCCGGAATTCCAGTTAACGATGATTACCGTGACCGGGGCGGGAGTGGTCCGGGGCGGCTTCTCGCAAGGCGCTTCCATGACTTAGGTCGTTCCGAATAGGCATGCCGCAAAGCGGACCGCGTGCTCAAGGCCCGGACTCGGGCGTCCATCGCCGATGATCCCTGCGGTACCGATAAGAATTACCACCGAGGTTAGCATGACAATCCCCAGGGTGTGGTATTCGGCGTGCGAGATCGCTATGGTGTGGTGTAAACGAAAACGCAAAATAGGGCTTCTCCAGGCGAAATGCCGCTCGTTATTGGCGGGTGCATTTGGAGGTTCAGGCCCTCAGGATTGATTCGGGGAACCGTGAGTATTCTAGTGACAGGGGGGGCCGGGTTCATCGGCTCGAATTTCGTGCTGGAGTGGATGGCCACGCATGACGAGCCGCTGGTCAACCTCGACAAGCTTACCTACGCTGGCAATCGCGACAATCTGATCTCGGTGCAGGATGATCCCAGGTATCGATTCGTTCGGGGGGATATCGGGGACAGGAGCTTGTTGGTCCGGCTGTTGCGGGAACACCAGCCGAGAGCCGTTGTTCATTTCGCAGCCGAGTCCCATGTGGACCGCTCCATTATGGCGCCGGATGCGTTCATGCAGACCAACGTGATGGGAACGTTCGGTCTCCTCGAGGCGGTGCAGGAGTACTGGGAAGGCATGAACCGCGACTTGCGCGACGGCTTCCGCTTCCTGCATGTGTCCACCGACGAAGTCTTCGGGTCGCTGAAAGAGAACGATCCGGAGTTCGATGAGTACTCTCCGTACCGGCCCAACAGCCCCTATGCTGCCAGCAAGGCCGCTTCTGACCACCTGGTTCGGGCCTATCACCACACATACGGGCTGCCGACGGTCACCAGCAATTGCTCCAATAACTATGGGCCGTACCAGTTTCCCGAGAAGCTGATTCCGCTGGTGATCCACCGGGCGCGCAGCGGGCAACTCATTCCAGTGTATGGCGATGGGCTGCAGATCCGCGACTGGTTGCACGTCTCGGACCATTGTGCCGCGCTGCGGAGGATGCTCGCGGTTGGTGAGCCCGGAGCAGTGTATGCGGTGGGCGGGTCGGCGCAGCGCACCAATGTCCAGGTCGTCGAGGCGCTTTGCGCCCTTCTGGGGGAGGCGCGACCGGGGGTGGATTACTTTTCCCTCGTGCGGACTGTGAAGGATCGTCCTGGGCATGACCGGCGCTACGCCGTTAATGCCTCGCGGACCATGGACTTGCTGGGATGGGCTCCTCAGGAAACCTTTGCCAGCGGATTGCGAAGGACGATGCAATGGTATCTGGACAACAACGAGTGGGTATCCCGAGTGACCACGGGCGCCTACCGAGAATGGATGGACCGGCAGTATCCCGCCAGCTTGGTATAAATATTCTGCTGTTCGGTGCCGGCGGTCAGGTGGGGTGCGAGTTGCGGGAAAGCCTGGCGTCGTTGGGGACGGTCCACGCCCTGACGCGATCGGAAGCAGATCTGACCGATGTGGACGCGGTGCGGCGGGTGATCCAGGCACTGAGGCCGGCCGTGATCGTGAATGCAGCGGCCCATACCGCGGTAGATCGGGCGGAGGAACAGCCCATCGAGGCGGAAGCGGTCAATGCGATCGCTCCCGGTGTCATGGCCGAGGAGGCGGAGCGCCTGCAGGCGATGCTGATCCATTTCTCCACGGACTACGTATTCGACGGGGAGGGCTTCAGGCCGTATCGGGAGACGGATTTGCCGCGCCCCCTTTCGGTTTATGGCCACACCAAGCGGGCTGGGGAAGAGGCCGTCATCAGGCGCAGTTCCAGGCATGTAGTGCTGCGGACAGGCTGGGTGGTAGGCGTTGAAGGGCGTAACTTCGTTAAGACGATATTACGCCTTGCAGAAGAGCGTGACGAACTGCGCGTCGTTGATGATCAGCGAGGGGCGCCGACCTCCGCGGCCCTGCTGGCAAATGTCACCGCGCAGCTGGTAAGGGAGTGGTGCTCGCGCGACGGGGACGACTTTCCCTATGGCCTGTATCACGTCGCTGCGCGTGGCGAGGCGACGTGGTTCGAGGTTGCGTGGTGGGTGCTTGGCTACGCGCATGAGAACGGGGTTTCCCTTCGTGCGCCGCGAGACCGGATGGTGCCAGTAAGTAGCGCGGAGTATCCAGCGCTGGCCATTAGGCCACCGTACTCGGTTCTCGACACGGGGCTGATCCGGCAGACGTTTGGCATCACTCCCGCCGCCTGGGATGCGGAGTTGCAGAAGATCATGGAGCGATTGTTATGAGCGCACGCAAGGGAATCATCCTGGCAGGTGGTCATGGGACCCGCCTGCATCCGGTCACACGGGTCCTCAGCAAGCAAATGTTGCCCGTGTACGACAAGCCGATGATCTTTTATCCGCTGACTACATTGATGCGGGCTGGCATCCGGGAAATCCTGATTATTTCTACGCCGCGCGATCTCGGTACCTTTGCCGAACTTCTCGGTGATGGGGACCAGTGGGGGGTCACCCTGCATTATGCGGCGCAGCCGCAACCGAACGGGCTGGCCGAAGCGTTCCTGATTGGCGAAAACTTCCTTTGCGGTGCCCCGTCGACCCTCATTCTGGGCGACAACATTTTCCTTGGCGATGGGCTGGACAGGACTCTGCAACAAGCCGCTGATCGGGAAGACGGTGCAACCGTGTTCGCCTCCCGGGTAGCGCATCCCGAGCGTTACGGGGTCGTCGAGTTTGACGGGGACGGATGTGTCCGGACGCTGGAGGAAAAGCCGGCTGCTCCCCGGTCGGCCTACGCCGTGGCAGGGCTCTACTTCTATGACGGAGACGTGGTCGATGCGGCACGAACACTGGAGCCTTCCGCTCGTGATGAGCTGGAAATCACGGACCTGAACCGGCTGTACCTGGAAGAGGGTCACCTGCGCGTGGAAGTCATGGGGGCCGATCAGGAATGGATCGACGCAGGCACCCACGATTCACTGCTGAAGGCGGGGCAACGGGTCAAGGCCCTTGAAGACGAAAGGGGTGTGAAGCTCGCTTGTCCGGAGGAGGTGGCGTATCGCAAGGGCTGGATCGACGCAAACCGGCTTATGCAGGTTGCCCGCTCGTCCGCGGGGGCTCCGGACGGGGAATACCTTTCGCAACTGGTGCGGGAGGTGTCTTCGTGAAGGGGTATCCATTGGAACTACCAGAAGTCGTTCTCCTGGAACCTCGTGTATTCACGGACGAGCGTGGCTGGTTCTTCGAGAGCTTCAGTCAGCCAGCCTTCGAGGCGCTGGTCGGTAGCGGGTTAAGCTTCGTTCAGGACAACCATAGTTGTAGTGAGGCCGGGGTGTTGCGTGGGCTCCACTATCAGTTGCCGCCGAAGGCGCAGGGCAAGCTGGTGCGGGTTGTGGCAGGTGCGGTGTTCGACGTGGCTGTGGATGTTCGGCGGCGATCTTCGACTTTCGGTGCCTGGGTCGCGGCCGAACTGACTGCGCAAGGCCGACAACAGTTATGGGTGCCGCCCGGCTTCGCGCATGGGTTTCTGTCACTGAGTGAGAGAACCGAGGTGCTGTACAAGACCACCAACGTCTACGCCCCGGAGCAGGAGCGGGCGATTGCGTGGGACGACCCGGCTATCGGCATCCACTGGCCAACGGTTCCAGACGGGCCGCGTCTGTCGCCCAAGGATGCAGAAGCGCCTTCGCTTGCATGTGCCGAGGTATTCTAGTGGACCCGCACGCTGTTGCTTCGAGCGGTCCACGGACCATGGGTCAGAGTCTGTGGGTAAACAGGCGGTTACTGGCGCGCCTGACCAGGCGAGAGGTCGCCGGGCGGTATCGGGGGTCGTTTCTGGGGCTGTTCTGGTCGTTTCTGCATCCTCTGTTGATGCTTCTGGTCTTTACATTCGTGTTTACCGTAGTGTTCGAGGCGCGTTGGGCCGTGGAACAACCCACGACGGTTCATTTTGCGCTTGTGCTGTTCTCGGGCCTGATTGTCCACGCGATGTTGGCAGATGTTCTCACGCGGGCTCCCGGCGTCGTGATCGGCCAGGCGAATTACGTCAAGAAGGTGGTCTTCCCTCTCGAGCTATTGCCGGTGGTGGTGGTGTGCAGTGCTGCGTTTCACGCGCTGGTCAGCGGGGTGATCCTCGTGCTGGCGTTCGGGCTCGTCAACGGGTACGTGCACACCACGTCGCTGCTGGCACCGGTGGTGTTGCTTCCACTGCTTGTCGTGTGCCTGGGTGTCGGCTGGTTTCTGTCTTCTTTGGGCGTTTTCCTGAGGGATATTGGCCAGCTGACAGGGGTTCTGGCGACAGCGCTGCTCTTTCTCTCGCCCGTTTTCTATCCTGTCAGCGCATTGCCTGAGTTCATGCAGCCGTGGATGGTGCTGAATCCGCTCACCTTCATCATTGAAGCACTCCGCGACGTACTGATCTGGGGGCGCGCACCGGACTGGATGGGTTGGTCGCTCTATTTGCTGGTGTCGACTGGGGTGGCGTGGGCGGGCTTCGTGTGGTTCCAGAAAACACGGAGAGGTTTTGCCGATGTGCTCTGACGACGTGGTCGCCCGGGTTGCCGGCGTAAGCAAACGATTTGCTCTGTACGCCTCGCCGCGCGACCGTCTCAAACAGTATGTCTTCCCAAGAATACAGGGGACGCTGGGGCTGGAGTGCCGAGCCTACTATCAGGAGGTGAACGCGTTGAATGGCGTGGGATTTATACTGCGCCGCGGTGAGTCACTGGGCATCATCGGTCCGAACGGATCTGGCAAATCCACGTTGCTTCAGATCTTGTGTGGCACGGTCGCACCGTCCTCCGGATCGGTCGAGATCGACGGGCGCGTCGCTGCCCTGCTGGAGTTGGGCGCGGGGTTCAACCCTGAGTTCACCGGGCGAGAAAACGTATTCCTTGCGGCCTCCTTGTACGGACTGGCGCCGGGCCAGACGAAGGAGCGTTTCCACAGCATCGCCGAGTTCGCCGGTATCGGTGCGTACATGGAGCAGCCGGTAAAAACGTACTCAAGCGGTATGTACGTTCGGCTGGCATTCGCCGTGATTGCCCATGTGGATGCTGACTTGCTGGTCATCGATGAGGCGCTGGCGGTTGGTGACGCGATATTCATGCAGCGTTGCATGCGCTTCATACGGCGCTTTCGGAAGCAGGGCTCGTTGATTTTCGTGAGTCACGACATGAACTCCGTGATGAGTCTCTGCGATCGGGCGCTGTGGCTGGATCAAGGAGAAATTCGAGCATTGGGACACCCGCGAACTGTTACCGAGGACTACCTCGAATACAGCATCAATCAGGCCCATGGAGAGCACGTGGACGTCGAAAGCGTTCGCCCTGCAGCGCGGGGCAAGGGCGAGGCCTCATCGTGCGGCCCGGACATTGACGCCCTAACCCCCGAGTACGATGGCGAATTGACGGTTCAGGACAACCTGGATTTCGCCTCCGGCTGGAAGAGTGGTGCTGGGGAGCTGCTCGAGCTGTCGTTCACCGATGAGAAAGGCAAGCCGCGGCAGGTAGTTCGCGGGGGCGAGCGGGTGGAGCTCGTGATCCGGGCCGTCGCGTACGAACCAATGGATCGACCAATCATCGGGTTCATGGTGCGCAATCGCCTGGGGCAGGACCTCTTCGGTGACAATACCCTCGCTTTCACGAACGTGACTCCGACACGGGTCGCTGCGGGCCAGACACTCGTGGCCCGCTATCGATTCCGTTTGCCGATGTTGCCCAACGGTGACTACGTGGTGATGGGCTCTCTGGCCGAGGGCGAACTTCATGACCATGTTCAGCACCACTGGCTGCATGACGCGCTGGTGTTCTCTGTGTCCTCGAGCACGGTGCGTTGGGGGTTGGTGGGCGTGCCATTTGATCGTATTTCACTTGAGGCGAGGCCATGAAGACGCTCACAACTCTTTACCACGAACATCAGGGAAAAGTGTCGGACAAGTGGAGTGGCACCCTGGATGTCTACGAGCATTTGTTCGCCCCACGCCGCGGCGATGTGCGGCGCCTGTTGGAGATCGGTGTGCAGAACGGCGGATCTCTCGAGCTGTGGGCGAAGTACTTTGATTCTGCCGATCTGATTCTGGGCTGCGATATCGATCCCGCTTGCGCCGAACTGGTCTTTCACGATCCGCGCATCAAGGTCGTGTCGGGGGATGCCTGCGTGAGTGAGACCGTTCGAGCCGTCGATGCGCACAGCAGCGCCTTTGACGTCATTATCGATGACGGATCGCATCAGGTGGCGGACGTGGTGCGTGTGTTCGGCAAGTACTTTCCCCGACTCCGCCCTGGAGGGGTCTATGTGGTCGAGGATCTGCACTCGAGCTACTGGCAGGACTATGGAGGAGGCCGGGATGCACCGTATTCCACCGTGAGCTTCTTCAAGCTCATGGTGGATGTGCTGAACCGCGACCACTGGGGCGTCGAGCGGTCCGTTCCAGACTGGCTGACGGGCTATTCGCGCCACTTCGGGATACAGCTGGACGAGGCGTTTCTCGGGCAGATCCGTTCGGTTCGGTTCGATGATTCACTCTGTGTCATCGAGAAGCAGGATTCCCAGGTCCGTGGCGTGGGGAAGCGGGTCATTGCGGGCAATGATGAAGGAGTCACCGCAGGTACTGGTTCGCTTGCCGGGACGCACCTGCTGCACTGGTCACAGGCGGAGAATCCCTGGGCCCAGCTGGATCGGCCTGCCGTGGAATATGTCGAACCTCTCACTCGATGGCTGGCTCGTCAGCAACGGCGGATCACTCGTCAGCGACGGCGGATCACTCGCCAGCGGCGGGAGCTCGAGGAGCTGCAGGAGGAACTGGTCGCCCGAACGCGGTCCATTGAGCAGCTGCAAGGAGAGGTCGCCGAGATTCGCACTTCCCGCAGCTGGAAGTTGACGGCCCCCTACCGACGGGTAGGTGGGTGGGTCCTGACAGGGCGCCAAATCGTCCGCAGTAAAGGAGGGCTCGCGCGGGCGTTCGGCTCCACGGGGAGGATCCTGGCGCAGGAAGGACCCGCGGGTATACGCCGGCGCTGGCACGACGCGCGCGCGTCGGGCATGGGCGGGGGTGTCCTGCTGGACGGACGCGTTGTTGATCCGTCGGACTACGGGCTGTGGGTACAGCTCTATGACACGCTTGATGATCACGATCGGACCACGATCCGAGACCGTCTCGCGAACTTTCAGGGACAGCCCACGTTCTCTGTTGTAATGCCAGTCTACAACCCGAACCTCGATTGGCTGGATGAAGCTATCCAGTCGGTACGTGATCAGCTTTACCCCGACTGGGAGTTGTGTATTGCCGATGACGCTTCCACGGATGCGGGTGTCCACGAAGTCCTGCAGCGCTACGCCGACGAAGACACAAGGATCAAGCTCGCCTTCCGCGACGCCAATGGCCATATCTCTGCGGCCAGCAATACTGCGCTCGAACTCGCGCAGGGCGACTGGGTTGTTCTTCTGGACCAGGATGACCTCATTACCGAGGATGCGTTGTACCAGGTGGCCGAATGCATAAATAGGAATCCGAATGTCCGGATGCTTTATTCCGATGAGGACAAGATCGACAAAAAGGGAAAACGGTTTGGACCCTATTTCAAGTCGGACTGGAACCCGTATCTGTTCCTGTCTCACAATATGTTCAGTCACCTTGGTGTCTATGAAAGGGCGCTGGTCATGCAGCAGGGTGGATTCCGGGAAGGCTACGAGGGCGCCCAGGATTACGATCTTGCGCTCAGGTGCAGTGCCGCCGTTGGTTCAGATCAGATTGCTCACATACCTCACGTTCTGTATCACTGGCGCGTCCACGACAAAAGCACCGCTTCGGGAATAAACGCCAAACCCTATGCGATCGGGGCGGGTCAGAAAGCGTTATCGGAGCACGTCAATGCGAGGGTTTCGGGCTCTGATGTGCATGCCCTTACCTACGGCTATCAAATCCGTTTCGCCCTTCCAGAAAATCCGCCTGCCATTACGCTGGTGGTTCCAACCCGAAACAGAGTTGATTTGCTGCGGCGCTGCGTCGAAAGCATCCTCGCGCGAACGGATTATCCGAACTACAAGATTCTGATTGTCGATAACGCCTCCGACGACCCTATAACACTGAACTATCTGAGTGAGGTGGAGAGTAGTTGCGTAAGTGTTGTTCGCGACAACGGTCCGTTCAACTTCTCCGCGATTAACAATCGCGCCATCGCTGGAATCGACACTGAGCTAGTCGGTCTCGTCAACAACGATATTGAAGTCAATGCTCCGGGTTGGCTCGATGACATGGTTCGTTACGCGCTACAACCGGATGTGGGTGCTGTGGGGGCCAGGCTCCTCTATCCCAATGATACGGTCCAGCACGCAGGGATCATCCTGGGGGTTGGTGGAGTAGCAGCGAATGCGCATGCGGGCCAGTCCAGTCAGAGTTATGGGTACTTTGGGAGAGCGGCCCTCCCAGGGCAGTACTCTGCTGTCACTGCCGCATGCCTGGTGATATGTCGCGAACTTTATCTCGATGTTGGGGGAATGAATGAATCGCAGCTGGGGGTTGCCTACAATGACGTCGACTTGGGTTTGAAACTGGCAGAGCTGGGCTACAGGAACGTACTCGTTCCGTCGGCCGTTCTTTATCATCATGAGTCGGCCAGCAGATCCAGGGATGATCGAGACGCGGACCCGGAGCGTTTCGCACGGGAAGTACAATTCATGCGTGGGCGTTGGCGGGACTGGATTGATCTGGATCCAATGTATAATCCGAATCTTTCGCTCGAGAATGCACGTTTTGAGCTTTCATGGCCAGCACGCAAGTCCAGAGTTCCAAAGGGAACCCTGGGGCAATAGACAGTGTGCAGGTTTATAGGGATTTCGAAGCGCCAGGACGGAGAGTGGTACGCTCGTGGATCGGACAGAGAAGATATTGGCTTGTGTGGATTCCGACGGCCGGGGGTTGGAAATCGGTCCCAAGCATCGGCCGTTGGCACCTAAGGCGGAAGGCTTTCGTGTAGAAACGCTCGATTGGCTTACCAGGGAGGAGCTGGTTCGGGACTGCCTGAACAGTGGCCTGGACGCGTCACAGGTCGAGGAAACTGACCATGTCTGGCGCGGGGAACGCTATGCAGATCTGGTAGACCTTTCCCGTGGGGGATTCGACTGGATTATTGCATCGCATGTTGTCGAACATGTTCCGGACCTTGTCGCTTTTCTACGTGATTGCGAGGAAATCCTCAATGATCGGGGGGTTCTTGTGCTTGCGGTACCCGATAAACGGTATTGCTTCGATCGATATAGGCCCATATCCAGCTTGGGAGCGGTGCTGGATCGGTTTGTAGAGGGTCGTTGCCAGCACAGTATCGGCACATTGGTTGAGTTTCAGCTCTATTACGCGGAGCAGGATGGCCAGGGTGCGTGGAGTTCGGCGAGTCTGGGGAATGCGGAACTTCGTAATGAGCCTGCGGCAGTTCGCGACATGTTTCGTGCACGGATGAATGCTGAAGGCTACGTCGATTGCCACGGGTGGTGCTTTGTGCCCTCGTCTTTCAGGCTTCTCCTGCAGGATCTCTTCGACCTGGGGCTGATGGGCTTGAGGGAAGTGCGCTGGTATCCAACAGAGGGCTGTGAGTTTCTTATTTCCGTCGGAAAACATGGCAGCGGCCCGGGTCTGTCCCGCGCGTCTTTGTTAGGGAAAGTGGATGTGGAACTGGGGTCGGTCGTCCGCGACACCGAGTAAGTCGACGGGCCACTACCGTATCGCCTATCTGATCAAGCAAGACGGTAATATCGATGTAAGCGCCCGGTGACGAACATCTTGCAGTCAGGGGGTGGGGGCTGTCACTGGCCAAGTAAATTGACCCCCCCTGGGAGGTGCGGACGAAATCTGGGGATTTTGAATGACCGATGACGGAGCAGGTAGTCCCGCTTGATGGGGGCGAGCCGCCGGGAGCGCTCGTCCCGGAGCCGCATCGGCCTCAGACCCCGCGTCGGGTTGTCGCCGCGCTCCTGGCCCCACTCGTCAACCGCCCGCAGAAACACCTGTTGCAGGAAATTGAACTCGCGCTGGACGGTGTTTGGCGCCACTTCCAGCAATCGCAAGTCCCGCCAGTCAACGATTTCCAGGCGCGTGATTTCGGTGGTCGGGCGGTCGCGCAGGCTGGCCTCTTTAACCCGTAAGCGATCCTCGATCACACCTCGAGGCGGGAACTCCCCGGCCAAGGCGGCCTGCAAATGGCCTGCAAATGCCTTGGCGCTGTCAGATCTGGGGGTAACGACTTTTGTAAGTCGTGAATGTTAAATGGTGGGCGCGGCTGGGATTGAACCAGCGACCCCTGCCGTGTGAAGGGTGTCCGGCCGATCTATG
>SLBZ01000054.1 GCA_007126095.1 Aquisalimonas sp. | reverse complement strand
CCGCCTCCCCAGGCCGCGACGCTCCCCGGCCTCGCCGGCGCCGGCGAGATGCTGACCGAGCTGGCGCGTCAGACCGACTCCACCATGGCCCGCCTGCAGCTCACCCAGCTGTCACTGCTGGCCGGCGAGGCGCTACCGCTGTTCTTCGAGCTGCCCGTGCGTGACGGGCGGCAGATCGATCTGATCCAGTTCCACCTGGAGCGACAGGCCGCTGGCAATGAACAGGACGAGGACAAGACGTGGCGGGTGATGTTGAGTTTCAACTTCGAGGGGCTGGGGCCAATGCATACCGTGGTGCACCTGTCACCGGACGCCGTGGCCACTACCTGGTGGGCTGAGCGGGAGAGCACCGTGCGGTTCCTGGAGACGCAGCTGGACATGCTGGAGGAGCGACTGCAGGCCATGGGGTTCCGGGTGGCCAACATGGCGTGCATGCATGGCCACCCCCCCTCATCCGATTCACCTCCAACGACCGGACCACACCGAGGGCTACTCGATGAACAGGCATGACTCGGCCCGTCAGCGGCTTGCCATCGCCCTGGAGTACGATGGCGACGGCGCCCCCATGGTCACTGCCAAGGGCGCAAACAGTCTTGCCGACGCCATTGTGACCCTGGCGCAGTCCCATGACGTACCGGTCCACGGCGACCAGACGCTGGCACGCCTGCTGTCGCAGGTGGATGTGGACGAGGAAATCCCGGAACGGCTGTACCGGGTGGTCGCGGAAGTGCTGGCGTTCGCCTATCTCCTGAAAGGGAGAACGCCCGGCGGGTAGCCTTTCAGGCCTCTTCGTCGTGCTCCTGATGGATCAGCACCACCAGATCCGCCTCGACCTTGCTCAGCCCGCTGGTATCGGCGATCTCATCGGCGGCCTGACCCTTTCGGGCCATCCGGATCGCCTGCTCGAAGGCCTCGCTGCTGGTCTCGCGGGAACTGAGCATGGACAGCCGCTCCTTGAGGCGGCGCAGCTCCTGCTCCAGACGCGCCAGCCGTTCACCCTGCGCCACGGCGCCGGACGACAGGCCTTCCACGGATTCCAGGACACGCCGCCGCTCGTGACGCAGACCGGAAAGGCGGGCTTCTGCCCGCCGAACCTGGATAACCGCCACGGCCGCGGAAGTGAGGGCGATGACGAGGGCGGCCATCGCGATCAGAACACTCAGGGTCATGCATCCCCGCTATAACGCATCAAAGGGAGGAGATCTCTTCCCACTCCTCCCGGCTCAGCAACTTGTTGACATCCACCAGGATGAGCAGTTCCTCACCGCGACTGACAACACCGTAAATGTACTTGGACGACTCCTCGTTTCCGACGTTGGGCGCAGTATCCACCTCGTCCTCCCGGACGTTCATGACCTCCGCCACACTGTCGACGAGAATGCCGGCCACCTGATCACCGGTTTCGATGACCACGATGCGGCTGGCCTTGTCCGCGTCCCGGGATTCAAGACCGAAACGCATGCGGGTGTCAATGACCGTCACCACGTTGCCCCGCAGGTTGATGATGCCGAGCACGAACCGGGGCGCGCCGGGCACCGGGGCGATCTCGCTCATGGGCAGGACTTCCTGCACCCGCATGACGTCGATGCCGTAGGTTTCATCAGCCAGTGAGAACGTGACCCACTGCGTCACCGGCCCCTGGAACTGTTCCTGCTCCTGCTCATTGCTAGCCGCTTGCTGCGCCATGACTGGCCTCCACTCAAACTTTCTTTCTCAGACTGGATGTATCGGCACGGACGCCGCCGGCATGACCCTGCTCCCGCGATTGCGGGAAACGGTCAACGTTTTGGCGCCTGCGTCTCCAGCATTCGTGTAAACGCGCTGGTGTCGATCAGCGCACTCAGATGACCGATAACGGTTCCTGCCAGCCAGGGCCGTTGACTCCCCTGCTTGCGCCACTTCACCTCATCGGGGCGCAACCGCACCACGTCACCGATGGCGTGGCAGGCAAGCCCCCAGCCACCATCACCCACGACCAGAATGTGTTCGGGCGCCGCCAGCGCCTCTTCGGTCTGGCGCTTGTCCGGCGGCAGCACCATAGTGACGGTGTCGATCACGCGCACGTTGCGGTTGCGATAGCGCATCAGCCCCATGTGCCACTCCGGCTGCCGCGGCATGGGCGTGACTTCCACGTCGCGCCACGGCACGACGCTGTGGAGCTCGGTGAGCGGCACCGCCAGCTTCAGCCCGCCCACGGTGAAGAACAGCGCCTGCACTGCCTCATCGCGGCGCGCCGCCGGCTCTTCGATCACCGGGTCGGTGGCCGGCGGAGCGACCTCCGCAGTCGATTCCTCCACCGGTTCGGTCACCGGCTCGTCCGGCGCAACCTCGGGCGCCGATTCGCGAGCGCTCACCGGCGCGGGGTCCGGCATCGGCACCGGCTCCGGCTCGACCACCGGCTCCGGCCCCCGGGTCGGCTCTGCTGCAACCGGTTCGGCCGCCACGGGCTCGGGCTGGGGCGTTGCCACCGGCTCCGACGCGGGCACCGCGTCCGCTTCGAGATCGGGGATTTCCTGCAGCAGCGCGTCCAGGTAGTCGCGGATCGCGTCGTGCTGGTCCACCAGGGTAGGCTGCTGTCGCTGGCTGCTGTTACTCATGCTCCACCGCCTCCGGCGCGTCGGACGGCTGCTGCACCAGCGCCTGCAGCAGTTTGCGATAAGCCTGACTGCCCCGGGACCAGGGCTGTGCGACGGTCAGCGGCAGGCGATTCCGGCTCGCTTCCCGGAACCGCGTGTCTTCCGGGATCGCCCCGTCCCAGACCCGATCCCCGTAACGCTGCCGCAGCTCCTGCAACGCCTCCACCGACTCGCGTGTCCGCCGGTCGAACATGGTGGGTACGATCCTGTACGGGAGCTCTCGCTGCCGTGAGCGCTGGATCATCTCCAGGGTATGGACCATCCGCTCCAGGCCCTTGATGGCTAGAAACTCCGTCTGCACCGGCACCAGCAGGTCATCACAGGCGGCCAGTGCGTTCACCATGAGCACACCCAGCATGGGCGGGCAATCGATGCACACCGTACCGAACCGCTCACCCAGGGCCTCAACGGTATTGCGCACCACCAACCCCTTGCCGTGACGGGCGCCAAGCTGGCGGTCCAGGGTCGCGAGCGCGCTGCTAGCCGGCAGCAGCTTGATGTTCTCGACGCCGGTGTCGCGCAGCATCATCGGCACGTCACTCGCATCCAGCGTGTCATTGAACAGGTCGTAGACACTCGGCGAGATGTCGTCGGGGTCGTACCCGAAGTAGGCCGTCAGCGATCCGTGGGGATCCAGGTCCACCAGCAGCACCTGCTCGCCCTGGTTGCTCAGGAGCCCCGCCATGCTGACGGCCGTGGTGGTCTTGCCGACCCCGCCTTTCTGATTGGCTATTGCCCAGGTACGCATACTGTCTCCAGGCCCCTGCTCATGTCAGGCGCGCCAGTGCACCGCCGATTTCCGTCACCGCCATCTCGCGATCCGTCAGCCCCGCCTTGGCGACGGCGCCGGGCATGCCGTAGATGACGCTGCTCGCTTCGTCCTGAGACCAGACGTGCCCATGGCGCCGCTTAATGTCTGCGGCGCCCTCGCAGCCGTCCGCCCCCATGCCGGTCATGACGATGCCAAGCACGCGCCCGCCGCAGGTGTTCACCGCCTCCTTGAAGGCGACATCCACACTCGGCTTGTAGAACTGGCCGTCCCGCGGTTCGATGGTGTAGACACTCAGAGCACCACCCCGTCGGCGGACGCCCATGTGCGTGCCTCCCGGCGCGAGCAGTGCGACGCCGGGCTCCAGCGTGTCGCCATCCGCGGCCTCACGGACCTGCAGCCGGCACATGCCGTTCACCCGCTGCGCAAACGCACTGGTGAAGTTGGCCGGCATGTGCTGGACGATCAGCAGCGGCAGCGGAAAATCCGCCGGCAGCTCCGTAAGCACCTTCTGCAGGGCCACCGGCCCGCCGGTGGAGGCGCCGATGACTACAAGATCAAGATCGCGCAGCCCGGGCCCGCGGCGTGACGGACGTGCGGCGGGCGCCGCAACCGCGTCGGAGCGGGTCTCGGCCCGCGGTGAATCATGGACGGTACGCGGCCGCTCGGGCTGTGCCGATGCAGCCGGGGGCCGTGCCGGCGCGCGCGGGCCGCCACCAACGGCCTTGACCTGCTCCTGCAGCCGCTTGCGGGCCGTCTCGGCATTGGCGGAGATGTCGGAGAAGCGCTTCGGCAGGAAATCCACCGCGCCCGCTTCCAGCGCATCCAGCGTGGCGCGCGCACCGTCAAACGTGAGCGAGGAGAACATGAGCACCGGCGTGGGCCGCTGCTTCATGATCTCGCGCACTGCGGAGATGCCGTCCAGCACGGGCATCTCGATATCCATGGTGACCACATCGGGCTTCAGTCGCAGCACCTCGGCGATGGCCTGGCGGCCGTCCGCCGCCTCGCCTACCACTTCCAGGCCGCGGTCTTCCGAGAGCATCTCCTTGATGCGCCGGCGGAAGAAACCGGAATCATCGACGATCAGTACGCGCGTGGCCACGCAACTCTCCTCATCATGCCTACATCCGGGAACCGAAGGTCTTTACCAGGCTTGGAATATCGATGATCAGCGAAATGCTGCCGTCCCCGGTGATGGTGGAGCCGGCCAGCCCGGGCAACCCCTGGAGCATGCTGCCCAACGGCTTGATCACCACCTCTTCGAGGCCGATCACGTCGTCCACCACGAAGCCAACTACCTGGTTGCCGACATTGACAGTGACCACCTGCTGCTCATCGCGGCCGGCGTCGGGATCCTCCGTTTCCAGGCTGCCAATGGCGTCGATCCAGCGCTCCAGGAAGAACAGCGGCATCGCTTTCTGCCGCACCATGACCACCCGGCGGTTATCCACCACCTTGGTCTTGCCCATTTCCAGTTCAAAGATCTCGCTGACCACCGACATGGGCAGCGCAAACTTGCGCCCGCGCATGCGAACCATCAGCGTCGGCAGAATGGCCAGCGTGAGCGGTACCTTGATCCGTAGCGTGGTGCCCTTGCCCTGCGCCGAATCGATATCCACGGTGCCGTTGAGCTGCGAGATCTTGGTCTTGACCACGTCCATGCCGACACCGCGGCCGGAGACGTCGGAGATCTCCGCCTTGGTGGAGAAACCGGGCGTGAAGATCAGGTTGAAGCAATCCTTCTCATCCAGCCGGCTGGCCGACTCCTTGTCCATCAGACCCTTTTCGACCACTTTCTGGCGCAGCGCATCGGGGTCCATGCCCTTGCCGTCGTCAGCGATGGTGAGAAGGATGTGGTCACCCTCCTGGGCCGCGGAGAGCCGGAGCACGCCCTTGGACGCCTTGCCCGCCGCCTTGCGGTCGGCCGGCTCCTCGATGCCGTGGTCCACGGAGTTGCGGACAAGGTGAATCAACGGATCGGCCAGGGCCTCGACCAGGTTCTTGTCCAGGTCGGTGTCCTCGCCCTCCATCTGCAGATCCACTTCCTTGCCCAGGTTCCGGGCCAGATCGCGGACCAGACGGGGGAAGCGGCCAAAGACTTTCTTGATGGGCTGCATGCGCGTCTTCATGACGGCGCTCTGGAGGTCGGAGGTCACCAGCTCCAGATCCGCGACGGCCTGACCCATGCGCTCGTCTTCGTACTGGGACCGAATGGTGCTCAGGCGGTTGCGCACCAGCACCAGCTCGCCGACCAGGTTCATAATGTCATCGAGCTTGGCGGTATCGACGCGCACGGAGGTCTCGCCGCTGGCCTTACCGCCGCCAGCCGCACCACCGGCACCGCTATCCCCGCCACCGGAGCCACCACCGGACCCACCGTCGTTGCCGCCAGACCGGGCGGCTGGCGCCGCTGCTGGCTTCTCTGAACTGGCCGGGCGCCTGGCCGTACCGGAGTCGCTGGCTGCCGCCGGTGCGGCGGCTCCGGCGCCGGCCGCGGTCGGCCCCTTGCCCGCACCATGGAGCTGGTCGAGAACCGACTCGAACTCCTCTTCACTGATAAGGCCGTCGCCGCCTGCAGCGGGCGCCGGCGCATCTGGTTCCACGCCCGTGGGGACGCCGCCGTGCTGGCCCTCGCCGTGCAGCTGGTCCAGCACCGCCTCGAATTCCTCTTCGGTGATGTCGTCGCCGGCGGCAGGGGTGCCGCCGTTGTCTGCGGCCGGCGCCGCCGGCTCCTGTTTATCTTCGTCCAGGGCGTCCAGCAGCGCTTCAAACTCGTCTTCGGTAATGTCGTCACCGCCGGCAACGGTCTGGCCGTCCGCGGCACTTTCCGGGGCAGGCGCCGCTTGTGCAGCCGGGGCCGCCGCTGGCGCGTCGCCCACGCTCTCCTGCTCCTGCAGGAGCTCCAGTGCCCGCAGCAGCTCCTCCGGAGCCTCCCTGGGGTCCTCACCATTACCCAGGTCGGAGAACTGGTTGTTCACCACATCCAGGGCGCGCAGGACGTAATCCATCAGCTCGGAGGTCACCTCACGCTCGCCGTTGCGCAGCAGGTTGAACAGGTCCTCGGTGCGATGACAGATCTCGACCAGTGGGTCGAAGCCCAGGAACCCGGCACCCCCCTTGATGGTATGGAAGCCACGGAACACCGCGTTCAGAAGGTCCTGATCCTGTGGCGCGCGCTCCAGTTGCACGAGCTGCTCGCCCAGCTCCTCCAGGATCTCCCGGGACTCCACAAGAAAGTCCTGAACGATGTCGTCTTGCGTATCAACTGCCATAAAGCCCCCAAGCGATACCCGGCCCGCGCCCGCACGCAGGGCTTACCGGGATGCCCTACTCCGACTCGTCCCGCACTGATGCGGCGTGAGTTCAGAAACCAAGACTGGAGAGGAGGTCATCGACTTCGTCCTGACCGCTGACCGCCGATTCCGATTCCTGCCCCGGCACCTGCGGCCCCTCCAGCTTCTTTTCGTCGTCTTTCTTCTTGTCGGCCGATTTCGCGCTTTCCGTAGCCTTATCCGGCGCCTGACGCGGGGCGGAGATGGAAATGAGGGACACCAGCCCGTCCTCCACCTCTTTCACAAGCTCCATGACCCGGCGGATTATCTGGCCGGTAAGGTCCTGATAATCCTGGGCCATCAACGCGTCGGTCAGCTTCGCCTGGATGGCGTCGCCTTCACTCTCGAGACGCTCGAAGAACTGGTCCAGCTGCTGGCCCAGCCCGCGGAACTGAGTCGCAGAAAGCTGACGTGATCGGAACCGCTTCCACTCCGCCGCCAGCACCTTGCCCTCGCTGCCAATGCTGGAGAGAGTCTCCAGGGACTCCTCCAGCGCCGTCAGCGTGCGGTGCGCGGAGTTCTCCGTGAGCTCAATGACGTGGTTCAGCCGTTCATGGGCATCCGGAATCTCCGAGACGGCGATATCGCTCAGCCGGCCATCCAGCCGAAAGGACTTGAGCGCCTCATGGAGCTCCCGGGTCAGCTTGCCGATCTCCCGGAACAGTTCCGTCTCGCGCAGGCGGGTGAGTTCATCCAGCGCCTTGCCAACGGCCTCCTCGTCACCGGCCTCGATACAGGACAGTAGCTCGCGAGCCTTGGCCTCGTAGGCAGCTAAATCCGGGCTGGCGTCCGTCATGCGCCTGTCCTCACTCGGCCGATTCGATGCGGTCGAAGATCTTGTTGATCTTCTCTTCCAGCGTCGCGGCGGTGAACGGCTTGACGATATAGCCATTCACGCCCGCCTGGGCCGCCTCGATAATCTGCTCGCGCTTGGACTCGGCCGTGACCATCAGCACCGGGAGATGCTTGAGGTCGTCGTCCGACCGGACGTGCTTGAGCAGCGTGAGGCCATCCATGCCCGGCATGTTCCAGTCGGTGACCAGAAAGTCGAAGCCGCCTTTCTTGAGCAGGGGCAGCGCCGTGTTGCCATCCTCGGCTTCCTGGGTGTTCTGGAAACCGAGCTCGCGCAGGAGGTTCCTGATGATCCGTCGCATCGTGGAGAAGTCGTCCACGATCAGTATTCTCATGTCTTTATCCAGACTCACAGTCAATCACCTTTACTTTGGTCAGACGGTGAACACGTCGTTGGCTTACTAACGCTCTCACCCTGCCGGAGCGCACGCCCGCGTTCTGCCGCACACGTCGCGATTCTGACGGTCCATGCAAACGCCCTGTCACTCTGTCCAGTCGGCAAGGCGTGCCTTCAACTTGAGCATGATCCGCCCGTGAATCTGACTGACCCGGGATTCCGTCACCCCGAGCACCTCGCCGATCTCACGCAGGTTCAGCTCCTGTTCGTAGTAGAGGGACATCACCAGCTGCTCACGTTCAGGCAGCGTCCCGATGGCCTCGGCCAGGGACTGACGAAACCCGGCCTCCTGGATATGCTGCTCCGGCCCTTCGTCATCGCCCTCATGTTCCCGTGTCTCGCCGGTTGCCGGCGAGACTTCATCCAGGCTGAAGAGCTTGGCGCTGGAGACATCGCGCAGGGTCTGGTGATATTCATCGGCGCTCATGCCGAGCTCTTCCATGACTTCGCTGTCCCGGGCGTCGCGCCCTGCGCGGTTCTCGATCTCGCGCACGGCCTGCGCCACCTCCCGGCCACGGCGGTGCACGGAGCGCGGGGTCCAGTCGAGCCGCCGGATCTCGTCGAGCATGGCCCCGCGAATGCGAATCCCGGCATATGTCGGAAAACTGGCGCCGTGGGACGAATCGAACTGCCGGGCCGCTTCCAGAAGCCCGATCATGCCGGCCTGGATCAGATCCTCCAGTTGCACGGACTCGGGCAACCTGGCCAGCAGGTGGTGTGCAATCCGCTTGACCAGCGGCGCGTGCTGAACGACCAGGTCGTTCTCGCCGGTCTGCGCCTGTACCTGCGAGTACGCTGCGGCGCGCGAACTCATGAAAGCACCTCCCCCGCTTCACCACTGTACTGAATGAGACGTTCCACGAAGAACTCGAGATGCCCCTCCGCCCGGCTGGGCATGGGCAGCCGATCGACGCGCTTGGCCAACTCCCGGAAGGCCCGGGCCGACGGGCTACCTGGGTAGAGCGTGGTCACCGCCTGCTGCTGCTGCACCGCCCGCCGCTGTGCATCGTCGTTGGGAATACCGCCCATGTAGGCGACGGTCAGATCCAGGTAGCGCTCACAAACCCGCAGCAGTTTGGCATACAACTCCTGCCCCTGTGCCGCGTTGGCAATCATGTTGGCCACCATATGGACGCGGTGGACGCCGAAATCGCGGTTGAGCACCTTGATCAGTGCGTACGCATCCGTGATGGACGAGGGCTCGTCGCAAGCCACCACCAGCACCTCGCGCGCCGCCCGGGCAAACGTGAGCACACTGTCGGCGATGCCCGCGGCGGTGTCGATGATCAGATAGTCCCAATCGCCGGTGAGCTCGCTGAAGCTCCGGATCAGCCCCACCTGCTCCGCCGCGCTCAGGGCCGCCATTCCCTTGACGCCCGAGGACGCCGGGATAATCTGCACGCCGCCGGGCCCATCGATCAGAATGTCGTCCAGCTCCACCTGACCCGACAGGACGTGGGACAGATTGTGCCGCGTCTCAAGACCCAAGAGCACGTCCACGTTGGCAAGCCCGAGATCCGCATCCATGAGCAGGACGCGGTTGCCAGCGCTCGCCAGTGAGGCGGCCAGATTGACGGACACACTGGTCTTGCCCACCCCGCCCTTGCCACTGGCAATGGCGATGACCTTGACCCGCGTCAGACTCGGTGCCTGATCCATTAACGCTGTGCTCTTTGTTCTTTCATGGCGCACTCCCGGCACTACCGCTGTCACGCAGGAGCCCCGTGGGCGTGAGCCCCTCAGTGCGACCCGCCCACCGAGAAGGTCACGGCCATCTGCTCGTCGTCCACTTCCTGGCCATACTCTTCCACCAGTTTCAGCGCGTCCTGCACCAGGTGGCCGGCATCGGCCGGCATCAGATCCTCCGGCACCCGCTGCCCGTTCCCCAGGAAACTCACCGGCAACCGATGCCGCAGCAGCACGGTCAGCGCCGCCCCCAGACTGGCGGCGTCGTCCGTCTTGGTGAGAATACAGCCGGACGGCTCCACCCCGCCGTACGACTTGACCGTCGCGCTCAGCGCCGCCAGCTGCGTGTTCGCGGACAGCACCAGGTAGCTACGGATACGGTCACCCACACCCTTGAGGGTGGTGAACTGCTCCGCGAGCCGCATGTCCCGTTGGCTTACACCAGCGGTATCCACCAGCACCAGGCGCTTGTCGGAGAGATCGGCGAGCACCGTCTCCAGCTCTTCGGCGGAATTCGCGGTCTGCACGGTCACGCCAAGGATGCGCGCAAAATTGCGCAGCTGATCCTGGGCGCCGATCCGGACATTGTCCGTGCTGACCAGAGCCACCTTGTGGCGGCCGTGACGCAGCGCGAACTGCGCGGCGAGCTTGGCCACCGTGGTGGTCTTGCCCACGCCTGTCGGGCCCACGAGCGCCACCACGCCGCCGCGCTCGAGCAGGTCGTCCTTCCTGACCGGCAGATGCCGCTTGACCGTGTGCAGCGCCTGCCGCAGAGCCAGCTCCGGCTCCAGCTTCTCGTCAACCCGATTGGCCAGCTGACGGCAGACATCCGGACCAAACCCGATCTCCGTGAGCTGCCGCAGAAGCGTGGTACGCCCCGGGTGGCTCTTGCCCTGCTGCTGCCACTCCATCATGGAGAGCTGGTTCTCGAACAGGGTCCGCAGCACTTTCAGCTCACTGCGCATGGCCTCCACCGACTCGTCATCACGGCCGGCGGTCTCTTCGGGGCGCTCCGCCCGTTCGGAAACGGATCGCGTTTCCGTCACCGGCGCCGGTTCGGCACGCCCCCTGTTGAGGTCGTCTTCCGTCAACGGGTCGTCCACGTGGACGTCAATCCGCTGACGGCGTCCGCCAGACGACTCACCGATACCGGACTGCTGCCGCGCGCGCCGCAGCATCTCGGTGAAATCGGCGCTGGCCCCGGATTCCGCAGCAGGGGCCGCGCGATCGCGCGTCGAGGGCGATACCCGGCGGTCATCCCGGTCCGCCTGCTCACGCAGGCTGTCCTCGTCGAAGTCCATGGCGGCGATCACCTCGACGCCCTGGTCACGCTCGCGGGTGGACAGGATCACCGCCTCCGGCCCGATTTCTTCCCGGACCCGGCGAATCCCCTGGCGGATGGTATCGGCGTGGATGCGCTTAATCTTCATGAATTCACCTTAACTGCCCTGAGCCACCTGTTGTTGACCGATGGACGCCACGATTTTGACTCGTTTCTCGTCCGGCACTTCGTTGTACGAGAGGACGTTGAGTCCTTCGACGTTGTGCCGGGTCAGACGCGAGATCCAGCTTCGCAGTTGCGGCGCCGTCAGCAGTACTGCCGGCTGGTTCGCAACCTCCTGACGCTGCGCGGAATCCGCGAGGGACCGCTGCAGGCGGTCCGCCAGTCCAGGTTCGAGGCCGGCCGTGCCGTCTCCGTTGCCCTGTACTGAGCTAAGCAATAACTGTTCCAGTTGCGGATCCAGCGTGATCACCGGCAGCTCGTCCGACATGCCGGCCACGTTCTGCACGATCATCCGGCCCAGCGCTTCGCGCACGCGGGCGGTCAGCGCAGACGGATCCTTGACGGCCTGGCCATGCTCCGCCAGCGTCTCCACGATGGTGCGCATGTCGCGGATGGGAATCCGTTCCTCGAGCAGGTTCTGCAGCACGCGCACCACGGTCGACAGCGGCAGCGTGTTGGGCACCAGCTCCTCGACCAGCTTGGGCTGCTTGCGGGCGAGAATGTCCAGCAGCTTCTGCACCTCTTCGTGCCCGAGCAGCTCATGGGCGTGGGACTGGATGATCTGGCTCAGGTGCGTTGCCGCCACGGTGCTGGCATCCACGACCGTGTAGCCGTGGCTCTGGGCCAAATCGCGCTGGGACGGCTCGATCCATACTGCATCGAGGCCGAACGCCGGGTCACGGGCCACCTGCCCCTTCACTTCGCCGCTCACTGACCCCGGATTGATGGCCATCTCACGGCTCGGCTGCAGCTCCGCCTCGGCCATGGGCACACCCAGCACGCTCACCCGGTAGCTGTTCGGGCCGAGATCGAGGTTGTCCCGTATGTGCACGGACGGCACCAGAAAGCCAAGATCCTGGGAGACCTTCTTGCGCACGCCCTTGATCCTGTTCAGCAGCTGGCCGCCCTGGTTGCGATCCACAAGCGGTATAAGGCCGTACCCCACCTCCAGTCCGACTGTATCCACGGGTGGCACGTCATCCCAGGTGAGTTCCTGGTTCTCGCTGCCCTGGGTCGCGACCGGGGCACCCCCCTCGCCACCGCCGGAGCCGCCCGCGGCCCGCCCGGACTGGGCGCCGCGCGCCGGTTTGGCCGCAGGCTCCACCGCCTCTTCGGCGAGCGGATTGTTGTGGATGCGCCAAGCGAAGAAGCCGGCAATGCCCGCCAGCGTCAGAAACGCCAGATTGGGCATGCCCGGCACCAGCCCCATCAGGCCCAGCACCGCGGCGCTCACCGCCAGCGCCCTGGGGTTGCCGAGGAGCTGGCGCACCACTTCCCCGGCCATGTCCTGGGAGGACGAGACCCGGGTCACCAGGATGGCGGTGCCGGTGGAGAGCACGAGGGAGGGGATCTGCGCCACCAGACCGTCACCGATGGTGAGCAGCGTGTAGTTGTTCATGGCCGACTGGAACGGCATACCGTGCTGGAGGATGCCGATGAACAGACCGCCGATGATATTGATGAACAGGATCAGAATGCCGGCGATGGCGTCGCCGCGCACGAACTTGCTGGCACCGTCCATGGACCCGTAGAAGTCGGCCTCCTGAGCCACCTCATCACGGCGGGTGCGGGCCGTCTCGGAATCGATCAGGCCGGCATTCAGGTCCGCATCGATGGCCATCTGCTTGCCGGGGAGCGCATCCAGCGTGAAACGCGCCGTGACCTCGGAGATCCGCCCTGCGCCCTTGGTCACCACCACGAAGTTGATGATGACCAGAATACCGAACACCACGAGACCCACGGCGTAGTTGCCGCCCACCACGAAATCGCCGAACGCCTGGATCACGTTCCCGGCCGCATCAGTACCGGTATGCCCCTCCAGAAGAATCACGCGCGTTGAGGCGATGTTGAGAGCCAGGCGCAGCAGCGTCGCAATCAGCAGCACCGTGGGGAAGACGGCGAACTCCAGCGGCCGCGGCGTATACACGGCCACCAGCATCACCACCAGCGACAGCGTGATATTGAACGTGAACAGCATGTCCAGCGCCAGCGGCGGCAACGGCACGATCATCATGGCCAGCAGGGCCATGAGCAGAAGCGGCGTTCCCAGTCCGTTGCGCGTGAGCATGCGCAGAGTGTCGAGCACGGCTGTTCCCATGATGGGTTTCCAGATCTCCCGCGCCTTTACGGCGTCAGTGTTTCGGTTGTGTCAGAAAGTTGGCGCCGGCGCTCTCAGTGGCGTGCCGCCTCCGGACCGTCGCCGTCGTTCGTCGTGTACTTGGCGAAATCGTCCGGAACACCGGGGTCGGGGCGCTGCGGGCGCTGTCCGCCCTGCCTGCGCGCTGTCTGCAGCTGGTAGATGTAGGCCAGCACCTGCGCCACCGACATGTAGAGCCCCGCGGGGATTTCCTGCTCCAGGTCGGCGGTGTGATACAAGGCCCGTGCCAACGGCGGCGCTTCGAACAGCGGGATCTCGTTTTCCTCGGCGACCTCGCGGATGCGCAGCGCCAGCACATCGATGCCCTTGGCCACGACCTGCGGGGCGCGCATGCGCTCCTGGTCGTAGCGCAGGGCGATGGCAAAGTGGGTGGGGTTGGTGACAACCACGTCGGCCTTGGGGACGTTCTCCATCATCCGCCCCTGGGCGATCTCGTTCTGCAACTGCTTGATCTTCTGCTTGACCTCGGGCTTGCCCATGGTCTCCTTGCTCTCGTCCTTGACCTCCTGCTTGGTCATCTTGAGCTTCTGGGTGTGGTCCCAGAGCTGGTAGGGAATGTCCACAAGCGCAACGAGGATCAACGAGGACGCCAGGGCGAAAAACGCCCAGAAGAACAGCGTGGCGCCGTGCAACATGCCCTGATGCAGGGGCTCCGTGGTAATGCCCTGGATGCGCTGATGCATGGCCCAGAACAGCATCAGCGCCACGCTCATGACCACCAGCACCTTGGCCAGGGCCTTCACCAGCTCGATGAGCGCCTTGGTGCCGAACATGCGCCCGAGCCCCTTGATCGGGCTCATCTTCTCCAGCTTGGGCGCCATTCCCTTGGCGCTCATGGTCCATCCACCCATGAGCGCCGGCGTGAGCATCGCGGCGACCAGCATCACGAGCGCGAACGGCGCCACCGCCTTGAGGCCCACCCAGATGGCCTCGCGCAGGTAGTAAAAGGGCGCCTCCGGATCGTAGACGTCCTCCCGGTCAATGCGGAATGCCAGATTGAAGGCCTCGAACAACTGCCCCGCCATATAGCTGCCGAAGATCAGCAGCCCGCCGGCGCCCAGTACCATGATCATGGTGGTATTCAGCTCGCGCGATCGGGGAACCTGGCCTTTGTCCTTGGCATCCTGGCGCCGTTTCGGTGTCGGCTCTTCTGTTTTCTCCTGACCGTTCTCGCTCTCACCGGCCATGACGTGACTCCGACGCTCTCAAGGGACGGCTCATGCATTTGCAAGAACCGATCCAGGCAGTTTGATCAGTTGGTGCCGATGATGGTGCCGATGGTCTGGAAGGCGTGACTCCAGATGCCGGACATGCGGCCGGGCAGCGAAGGGATGATGATGGTCATGATGGCGATGTACCCCACCAGCATGGTCACTGGAAAACCCACGGAGAAGATGTTCATCTGCGGCGCAGCCCGGGTCATCACGCCCAGCGACAGGTAGACCAGCAGCAGCAGGACCACCGCGGGCAACGCAATCAGCACGGCCCCCGCGTACATGTGCACGCCCCACTCCGCCACCGTGCGGAGATCCTCCTGCACCAGCCCCTCGGTGCCCACTGGCATGACCCGGAAACTCTCGGCCATGAGTTCGATCAGCATCAGGTGAACACCCATGACCAGGAACAGCAGCGTCACCAGCACAATCAGGAACTGGGAGACCACCGGCGTGGACTGCCCCGTGACCGGATCCACCATGTTGGCAAAACCCAGCCCCATGGACAGCGCAATGCTCTCGCCGGCAATGCTCGCGGTCTGCAACGCAAGGGCGATGAGCAGCCCCATGCACATGCCGATCAGGACCTGCTGGAGACAGATCAGAAACCACTCCGCGGACAGCGGCTCCACCTCCGGTCCCAGCCCGGACACGGGCATGACACCCACAGTCAGGGCCACGGCGAACAGCAGCCGGATACGCGCGGACACCTGCTGATCACTGAAGACCGGCGCCAGCATGACCATGGCCCCGATGCGCATGAACGGCCAGAAAAAGGCGCCGATCCAGGCCATGGCTTCGGCGGAGGTGAAGGTCACGCCATCTCTCCGCCGGTCAGCCGATCCAGGACGGCACGTTCATGAACAGATTGCGCGTGAAGTCCAGCAGCACACTGAGCATCCAGGGCGATGCAATGAAAAGCGTGATCACGAGCGTACCCAGCTTGGGCACGAAACTCAGCGTCTGTTCGTTGATCTGGGTCGCCGCCTGGAACATGCCGATGATCAGGCCGGTGATCAGCGCCACCAGCAGGATCGGCCCGGCGAGCTGCACGGCGACCCACAGCGCTTCCATTCCCAGGTTGATGGCAAAGTCAGGACTCATGGCGCCCCCTAGAAGAAACTGGCTGCGAGCGTGCCCATGATCAGCGACCACCCGTCCACCAGGACGAACAGCATGATCTTGAAGGGCAGGGAGATGATCATGGGCGAGAGCATGAGCATGCCCATGGACATGAGCGTACTGGAGACCACCAGGTCCACCACCAGGAAGGGCAGATAGAGGATGAACCCGATCTGGAACGCCGTCTTCAGCTCGCTGGTCATGAAAGCCGGCACCAGCACGGTGAACGGCACTTCTTCAATGGACTCCACCTCGCCGGTGTTGGAGATGCGCAGGAACATGGCCAGATCCTCGTCGCGGGTCTGGCTGGCCATGAAGTCCCGGAACGGCTCCTGCGCCGCATCCAGCGCTTCCTCAGGGGTGATCTCTTCGGCGAGATAGGGCTCCACGGCGTTGTTGTAGGTCTCCTCCAGCACCGGCGTCATGACGAACAGTGTCAGGAAGAAAGCGAGACCCACGAGCACCTGGTTGGACGGCGTCTGCGAGGTGCCGATGGCCTGCCGCAGAATGCCCAGGACGATGATGATGCGGGTGAAGGCGGTCATCATCAGAATCGCCGCCGGCAGCATGGTCAGCAGCGTCATCAGCAGGAGAACCTGCAACGTCACGCTGTAGGTCTGACCATCCTCGCCATCCTCCACGGTCAGCGCCTCGATGCCGCCGATCTGGGCGTGGGTCAGCGCCGGGAAGAGGAGTAGCAGTAGTGGCAGAAATCCGGGTAGTAGTCGACGAATCATTGCTGACGCTTCTCGTCTGGCCGCATCACCTGACGCAGCCGTTGCGCGAACGGGGAACCCTGCTGACCCGGCGCGCCCTGGCGCACCGCATCACCGGAGGCCCCTTCCAGGGGCTTGTCCAGTACATGCAAAGTCTGTACCCGTCCGGGCGCAACCCCGACGAGAAGCTGTTGTTCGCCGACCTGAAGCAGGACGACACGCTCGCGTGTTCCGACAGAAACCCCGCCCAGCACACGCAACTGACCGGAAGACCCCGTACCGTAGTTGCCGAAACGGCGCATGGCCCAGCCCAGTGCCACAACCACCAGCAGCACCACCACAAGACCGATCACCACGCGCGTCAGCGCCGCGGCATCCACCCCGGGGCCGCCCTCCGCCTCGCCGGCCAGCAACGCTCCGGACGCCAGAAAATTGGCGCATACCAGCACAGCGCCGGAGATCAGGCGCGCAGGCTGGCGGAATCGGCGGCTCAGGTTCCGGATGGCGACTACCCCTGTTCGAACTGTTGCGATGCGACCCCGGCCGATCGAGGTATGACTCGCGGACCTGAAGGTCCGCCCTACTCTGACGTTCCCGACGCATCCGCGGTGATTCGGCCAGCATGGTTCAATCTGCGTAGGGTGGACCTTCAGGTCCACCTTTGGCCATGACACGCCCCCGATCGGCGCCGGGCTCGCGGACCTGAAGGTCCGCACTACGTTTTACTTCAGTTTCTTCACCCGCTCCTGGGGGCTGATGACATCGGTGAGGCGGATACCGAAGCGGTCGTTGACTACCACCACCTCACCATGAGCGATCAGGGTGCCGTTGACCAGCACATCCAGCGGCTCGCCTGCCAGACGGTCCAGCTCCACCACCGAGCCCTGGTTGAGCTGCAGCAGATGACGGATGCTGATCTTGGTGCGCCCGATCTCCATGGCAAGGTTTACCGGAATATCCATGATGACGTCGAGGTTGACGTTCTCGTCGTCCACCTCCGTGCTCTCGTCATGGAGCGTATCCATGCCCGGTGGCTTCATGCCGCCGCCCTGAGCTTCCGCACCCGACGCCTCGGCGGCCGGCTCCTGCGCTTCCCCGGACTGGGCAGCCGCCTCTTCGGCCATGGCGCCTTCCTGTTCAGTCTTCTGATCGTCCTCGCTCATTCTGCTTGCTCCTCAACGCCAGCGGCCCCTCGGGCTCGGGGGCGTTAATCTGTTCGGTAATCTTGATGCCGACATTCCCGTTGGAAACCCCGTAGTGGCCACGCAGCACGGGGATGCCTTCGGCTTCGATGGTGACGACCTCCGGTATCTCGCAGGGAATCACGTCGCCGGGCTTCATCCGCTGCAGGTCACGCAGGCTGATCTGCACATTGGACAGCGTACTGGTGAGTTCCACCTCGGCGCCCTTCATCTCCTCGCGCAGGGAGCGGGTCCAGCGTTCATCCACCTCATTGCGGTCGCTCTGCACGCCGGCATTGAGCTGATCGCGGATCGGCTCGACGTTGGTGTAGGGGATGGCGAGCTGGAACTCGCCGGACCCACCGTCCAGCTCCACATTGAAGCGGCAGACCACCACTACTTCCGACGGGCTGACGATGTTGGCGAACTGCGGATTCACCTCGGAGTTCATGTACTCGAACTCCATGGGCAGCACCGGCGCCCACGCTTCCTGGAGGTCCTCGAAGGCCTGGTTGAGCACCATGCGGATGACCCGCCATTCGGTGCCGGTGAACTCCCGGCCCTCGATCTTGGTGTAGTAGCGGCCGTCACCGCCAAAGAAGTTGTCCACCACCACGAAGACGAGCTTGGGATCGATCACACACAGCGCCATGCCGCGCAGGGGGTGCATGCGAACGATGTTGAGACTCGTCGGCACGTACAACGTGTGGACGTACTCGCCGAACTTCATCATGTCCACGCCCTGGACAGACACTTCCGGCGTCCGGCGGAGCATGTTGAACAGGCCAATACGGAACAGCCGCGCAAAGCGCTCGTTGATCATCTCCAGCGTCGGCATGCGCCCGCGGACGATGCGCTCCTGATGCTGGAAATCGAACGGCCTGAGCTCGCCGCGCGGCGCGCGCTCGTTCTCGGAATCAACCTTGCCGTCATCGACGCCGTGCAGCAGCGCGTCGATTTCGTCCTGGCTGAGTATGTCCTCCTGGGCCATAAGCTATTGCGTCACGAAGTTGGTGAAATAAACAGCCTCGACGTGAGGCCAATGACCTTCTTCTTCCAGTACGCTGTTGATCTCTTCCAGGGCCTCTTCCCGCAGGGCATTCTTGCCCTCGCTGGAGGTGATGTCCTCGAACTGCTGGTCGCCGAAGAGGTTGATGAGATTGTTGCGGATCAGCGGCATGTGCTCCTCCACGCTGTCCAGAATCTCCTCGTCCCGCGACATGACCTGCAACCGTGCCTGCAGGATGGCACGCCGGCCGTCTTCCCGCGAGATATTGACGGTAATGGCGTCTTCCATCTCCAGGTACCGGGCCGGCCCGCGCGCCGGGGCCGGCGGCCGCTCCTCGCCGGACTCGTCCTCTGCCACCTCTTCCACATTATTCCCGCCGTTGCCCAGCGGCGAGATCACGCCGGTCAGGTACAGCGCCGCAGCGGTTCCCACCGCCAGCAGCAACGCGACCAGAACGACCAGCAGTATCAGTACGAGTTTTCCGGAGCCGCGCTGAGCGGCCTTGCTGGTGACACGCATGCCCTCTCCCTTCTGTTCTCCCCGCGAATCCCGGGGCTCTTGCACCCTATTCCTGACAGGTTATCGGCACCGCAACCGGTGACTGGAGCCCCGCGGAGCGCCGGTTCGTCACCGGATCATGCGTAGTGGTCCACCAGCCCGCGACGAATCCGGTCGCTGTCCAGGGCCACGCCATCCTCGTCCTCTTCGGACTCGGCGCCGTCACCGGTGTCCCCGCGGGCGAACCCCTCGGCCAGCTCGGTCTCGCCCTGCGGATTGCCCGGGTCCTCCTTGCCGACCGAGACTTCCGCATTCTCGATGCCGTTGTCGCTGAGCATCATCCGCAGGCGGGGCAGTTCGGCGTCCAGCGCCTCACGGGTGACGGCGTTCTGGGCCTGGAACGTGATCATGGTCTTGTCGTCACGCATCTGGATGTTCACATCCAGCGGCCCCAGCTCGCGCGGGTTCACCTGGATGCGCGCCTGCTGCACGTTCTGATTCGCCATCATCACCAGGCGCTCGCCGACTGCCTGACCCCAGCCCGACTGATCCATTGACTGGGGCACATTATATGTAGGCATGCCGGTCTGCTGTGGGGCAGCGTTCGCAGTCTGGAAAACCTGCTGGAACTGCAGTTGCGCATGCCTGGCGTTGTCGGACTGCGGCTGCGCCTCGCTGTCACCACTGCGTGCCTGGGCCGGGGCCAGATCCGCCGCCTGCTGGCCCTGGAGCTGTGCGGCACGCATGGACGACTGCGTCAGCGTATCCCGCCGGGCCATCTCCAGGCTGTCCTCGTTGCCGCCCATCTGTCCCGGTATGCCGTTACCGAAACTGAGCATGTCGTTGAGCAGCCCATCGTCGGCACTGCGACCCTGCTCAATGGCCTGGGCGCGGGCACGAATGGCGTCGGCGCGGGCGGCCTCGGTCTGCTGGGTTTCCCGGCGCGCCGCTTCACGCATGAGATCGTCGCGCGGAACACCTTCCGCCGCCAGCGCATCAGCGGGAATCCGGTCTGCCGGCACGCCGGCGTCCACCAGCTCCTGCACCGCAAAGCCTTCGTCCAGCAGTTGCTGAATCGTGGCATCGTCCAGCTCCAGGGGCTGGTCGGCCAGCCCGGCAGGACTGTCCGCCTGCATGACCCTGTCGGCCGGCGGCTCGCCCCTGGGCATGCCGCTTTGCAGCATGGCGTCCGTGGAGACGAACGCCCCACCTTGGCCGTCGGAGGCGGCCATCCGCCCCTGCGGGGCGCCCTGCATCTGCATGCCCTGAAGCTGTTTGCCTGCCTGCGCATCCGGTTGCGTACCCGGCTTGCCCGCCAGCGGCAAGTCCTGACCACCCAGCGGCAAGCCCTTGCCGCCCTGACTGGCGACCCACGCCTCCAGATCCTCGACGGTCAAGCCGGAATCCCGCAGCCCCTCGGTCTCCAGCAACGCCTCCAGAAAGGCGCGGCCGTCCTTGCCATCCGGCGCCGGTCCTTCGCCTTTCTGCCCGTTCATCTCCCTGAACGCGGACTCCAGCAGTTGCAGCCCCTGCATGACATTCTCCCAATGAAGGACGTATTGACGGGCTTACTTGCAAGAGAAGGGCCAACCTGGATCGGTTGATAACCGGGACAGAAGAGCACTCAAAAATTCTTTCTAATACATGCCGTTACGGTGAATAAACATGCGCTGGGCCAGTTCATCGGCCTCGCTCTGCTCACGCCGGGCGGCAACCCGCTGCTCGGAGCGCTGCTCCTGCTGCACGACTTTGCCCATGGCGTCCGCCCGGCTGCGCTCGGCATTCCAGTTTTCCCTGGCCAGCTCCACCTGCCGGCGCGCCTCCTCGATCTGGCGGCGCTGCTGCTCGATCGCTCCGTCGATGCGCACGAGAAAGGCGTTGAAATCGCGCAGACGAAAGGCGTCCATGGTCTCGCCCTGCCCGTCCGCCAGGCGGTTGTGGTAATCGGCGCGGAACTGCTGCAGCTGCACCAGCCGCTGTTCGGCCTGCGCCAGGGTGTTCTGCGCCTGCCCGAACGCGCGGGCGGCGCGCTCGGCGTTCTCGTCCATTACCCCTTCCACCGTCTGCAAACGCTTCAGCCGCGACATTCCAACCCCCGTCTGTTATTGAGTGGGCAGCACGGCCTGGAGCTTCTCGATACTGCTCCCAAGGGACTCCGCGGCATGCAGGTCCTGCTGCAGATACTCCAGCAGTCGCGGCCGCATTTCTATGGCCTCGTCCACACGTGGGTCGGTCCCGCGCTGGTAGGCACCCACATTGATGAGATCGCGGTTCTGCCGCCAGACGCCATAGATCTGCTGGAACCGTTGTGCCATGACCCGGTGCTCCGGGTCCACGATATTCTGCATGGCCCGGCTCACGGACGCCTCGATGTCGATGGCCGGGTAGTGACCGGAGTCGGCAAGATCGCGGCTGAGCACCACGTGCCCGTCCAGAATGGCGCGGGCGGCATCAGCAATGGGGTCGTTCTGATCGTCGCCCTCGGCGAGCACGGTGTAGAATGCGGTAATCGAGCCGCCGCCCACCTCGCCGTTCCCCGCGCGCTCAACCAGCCTGGGCAGGCGGGCGAAAACCGACGGTGGATACCCTTTGGTGGTGGGGGGTTCGCCGATGGACAACCCGATCTCCCGCTGCGCCTGGGCGTAGCGGGTGAGCGAGTCCATGAGCAGCAGCACCTGCTGCCCCTGATCGCGGAAGTACTCGGCGATGGCGGTGGCCTGCATGGCGCCGTGCAGCCGCATCAGCGGCGACGCATCGGCGGGCGCGGCAACCACTACGGAGCGCTTCAGCCCCTCCTCGCCGAGGATGTCCTCGATGAATTCCTTGACTTCGCGGCCACGCTCACCGATCAGGCCGACCACCACCACGTCGGCGTTGGTATAGCGGGTCATCATGCCCAGCAGCACGCTCTTGCCGACCCCGCTGCCGGCAAAAAGCCCCATGCGCTGCCCGCGGCCAACGGTGAGCAGGCCGTTGATGGCACGCACACCGGTATCCAGTGGCTCACGGATGGGCGCCCGGGAGAGCGGGTTCAACGCTTCCCCCAACAGCGGCATGCGCTCGGTGGCACCGAGGCTGCCACCCCCGTCGATGGCGCGCCCGGCGCCGTCGAGAATGCGACCCAGGAGGCTCTTGCCCACGGTGGCCTCGTACACACCTTCCTGCGGGGTGACCGTGGCGCCAGGCGTGAGGCCGTGCACATCGCCCGTGGGCATGAGATAGAGACTGTCGTTACCGAAGCCGACGACTTCCGCTTCCACTTCCAGGCCTTGGGGCGTGGAAACCAGGCACCGTGCGCCCACCGGCGCCTGGCACCCCTCGGCCTCCAGCGTCAGTCCGACCATGCGGCGCAGCACGCCACTGGGCACGGGCCTGGGGCGTTCCACCTGCGTTTCCACCGAACGCAGACGCTCCAGCCACTGATCCCGGCGTACGGCGCTGGGCTCGCTCATGAGCGCTCCTCGTCGGGGGCCGGAGTATTCTCGTCGGCGTCCGGCTCTTCATCGGCGTTCGCCGCACCGTCATCGTCACGCAGATCCTCTTCCCGGGCGCCGAGCAACTGGCTGGCCAGCTGCGCCAGCCGCGTCTCCAGGCTGGCATCAACCCGCGCACGCTGCGCCTGCACCACGCAGCCGCCACGACTGAGGGCCGGGTCATCCACCAGCGTCCACGCCCGCTCGTCACTCTCTTCGCCGAGCAGTTCCTGGAGAAAACGGTGGTCCTCGGGGTGAACGCGCACAGTGACGTCCCGCTCCGCCAGCGGCAACAAGGCCACCGATTCGCGGATGACGCCGAGTATCTCCCCCGGCTGCATCTGCAGCTCACGGCGGATCACCTGACGTGCCAGGGTGAGCACCAGGCTGAGCAGCTGATCCTGCACCTCGTCGTCAAGCTGTTCCAGGGGGCGGGCCTGAGCCCGGATGAGTCTGTCCAGCGTTTTCAGGCGCTGGCGCTGCTCTTTCTCGATCTTCTTCGCGGCTTTCTCGCTGGCCGCCTGCGCCTCGCGCTCACCTTCGGCGTAACCCGCGTCCCGCCCCTCGGCAAAGCCCGCCTGGCGGGCCTCTTCGCGTATCGCCTCCACTTCCTCTTCGGTTGGAAGCTGGATCTCCGGCATCTCTGGCTCAGGCGGTTCCTCGGGCTCGCCGCGCTGATTCACCACGTTGCCGTCCACGGAGGGAAGTTCCCAGAGGCTGACCGCTTCAGCCTCCGCACCGCGCAGGACTTTAGACAAACTCATCGCCACCCCCGCCCAGGGAGATCTGATCCTCGTCGGCAAGCCGCTTGGCAATACTCAGAATGTCCTTCTGCGCACCCTCGACCTCGCTGAGCCGCACCGGGCCCTTGGCCTCCAGGTCGTCCTGCAGCATCTCCGAGGCGCGCCGGGACAGGTTGCGGAAGACCTTGTCCTTGACCCCATCACTGGCGCCCTTGAGGGCCAGCACCAGGCTGTCGGTGTTCACTTCGCGCATGAGCGTCTGCATGCTGCGATCATCCAGCGCCGCCAGATCGTTGAACACGAACATGAGATCCTGGATCCGGTTGCCAAGCTCCTCGTCGACCTCGCCGATGGCCTCCATGACACCACCTTCGACGCTGGTGTCCAGGAAGTTGAGGATGTTGGCCGCGGCCTGTACGCCGCCGATGGACGACGACTTGATCCGCTGCTTGCCGGAGAATTGCTTCTCCATGATCTCGTCGAGCTGTTGCAGGGCAGCGGGCTGGACGCCGTCCAGTGTGGCGATGCGCATGACCACGTCGTGGCGCATGCGCTCGGGGATTTCCGAGAGTACGGACGCGGCATGATCCGGGTCCAGGTAGGAGAGCACGATCGCGGTGACCTGCGGGTGTTCCAGCCGCAGCATTTCGGCCACCGTGCGGCCATCCAGCCACTTGATCTGCTCCAGGCCGCGGCTGTTGCCGCCCATGAGAATGCGGTCGATGATGCCGCCGGCCTTGTCTTCGCCCAGCGCCTTCACCAGCACGGAGCGGATGTAGTCGGTGCTGCCGATACCGAGCGAGGTCTGCTCGCTGACGCCAATGACGAACTGCTCCATCACCCGACCCACCTGCTCGCGGCTGACGTTCTGCAGCCCGGTCATGGCCTGGCCGAGCACCTGAACCTCCCGCGGCCCCAGGTGCTGGAGCACCGAGGCGGCGTCGTCCTCGCCCAGGCTCATGATGAAGATCGCTGCGCGCTCGGCACCGCTGAGGTTCTGCGCCGTGATGTTGTTGCCGTCACTCATCTTCGTTCAACCAGCCCTTGACCACACTTGCCGCCAGCGTCGGGTCGCTCTGCACCACTTCCCGGGCCGCTTCCACCTTCTCGTTCTGGTCCACGGCCATGGCCGAGCTCTGACCAATGGAGCCGCTCTCCACATCCGGCCCGGTCAGGCGCTGCTGCACCTGCCCGTCAGGTCCGACGGCCGCACCGGGCGGCAGGCCATCCACATCCGGATCGGCGTCCTCGCCTGATGCCCGGGTCCCGCCGATCAGCGCCTGCACCAGCGGCCGCACCACGAACAGGATCAGGGCCAGTGCGACGACACCCGCGATCAGCCAGCGCAGAAGCTCCTGCATCCAGGGCTGTTCAAGCAGCGGCACATCGGGCACCGCATCGCCGGTATCGACCTCTTCGAACACTGCATCGACCACGTTCACGCGGTCGCCGCGGTCTTCATCGAAACCGACGGCGTCCTGCACCAGCTGGGTGATGCGCTCGATCTGCTCCGCGCTCATGGCCTCCTGGACCATCTCACCCTCTTCCTCGCCCTCGACCATGGGCTGATCCACGAGCACGGCAACCGTCAGCCGGTCGACAGCACCTTCCGGCCGCTGCAGGTGGCGCATGATGCGACCGACTTCATAGTTGCGCGTCGCGGTATTGGTGATGTCGAGCCCGGGGCCCATGAAGCCGCCGTTGTCGTCGCCATCGCCGATCTCGCCACCACCCGGGGGCTGATTGGTCAGGGCCCCGGGAATGCCCAGCGCCATGTCGGAGCCGGAACCCCGCTCTTCACTGGTCTGCTCACTGCGGATGACGGTGGCATCCGGGTCGAACATCTCCTCGGTAGTCTCTTCCCGGGAGAAGTCCACGTCAGCATTGACCTGCGCCTTGACGCGGCCGGAGCCGACCATGGGCGTCAGCAGCTCCTCGATGCGGCGCTGATAATCCCGTTCGAGGCGCTCACGCACCTCGAACTGACTGCCGGACATGCCATCATCGCGGCTTTCGTCCTGGGTCAGCAGGTTGCCGTTCTGGTCCACGATGGAGACGTTGTCTTCCGTCATCTCCGGCACACTACTGGAGATCATGTGCACGATCGCCTGCACCTGCCCCTCGCTGAGGCTGCGCCCGCCGTGCAGGTCCAGCGCCACCGAGGCGGTAGGCCGGGTATCCTCGCGCACGAATACCGAATCCTCGGGAATGGCCAGATGCACGCGCGCGTTGCTCACCGCGCTCAGGGAACGGACGGAGCGCGCCAGCTCCGTTTCCAGAGCACGCTGGTAGCGGGCACTCTCCATGAACTGGCTGGTGCCGAAGCGCTGGTCCTCGTCCAGCATCTCGAAGCCGGTCCCCTGCCCCTCCGGCAGGCCCTCGCTGGCCAGATGCAGGCGCGCCTCGTGCAGATCGCCGCGGGGTACCTCCACGGCACCGGTATCATTATTGAGGCGCACGCCGGCTCCGGCTTCCCGCAGCGCCTCGACCACCTGGGCGCGATCCTGATCACTCAGGCCGCTGTAGAGCGTCTGGTAGGAGGGCTGCTGAGCCCAGAAGAAGACGCCAACACCCAGCGCGACGGCCGCAACGACGCCACCGATCAAGCCGGCCTGACGGAAATCCGTCGGCCGGCGCAGGAAGCGTTCCCACGGTCGACCGGTCGTTCCGGAGCCGGCGTCGGCGACGCCCTGGGGGTCTGCAGAGAGGTCCTGGGCGTCCCGGGAGCTCAGTGCCTGTGACTCAGCCATGCTGGACTAACCTCAAATCACACGGGCATGTTGTAGATGTCCTGGTACGCCTCTACCAGATGATTGCGGACCTGCTTGGTCGCCTCGAACGCCACCGAGGACTTCTGCATCGACACCATCACGTCGGTGAGGTCCACGTCCTCGCCGCTGATGAACGCATCCTGCAGAGCAGCCGATTCCTGCTGGGAGTTGTTGACGCCATCCAGCGCCTCGCGCAGTGCGTTCACGAACTGCGGGCCGTCCGCCGCCTGTTCCGCTTCCTGCGCGCCGCCGGCACGATCGACCATGGCCTGCATCTGCTCGAGCGCCTGCATGACGTTGTCGTTGTTCACCGGGTTCATCGTTTCGCCTCCGTTGGCAACGGCCCATCAGGGCCGTCGTTTCGTTTCCGTTTCCACACCCACGGCGGGGCCATTACTGTCAGCCGACCTGCGCCATGGCACTGCTGTCGGGGACCTGAACGCCATCATCACGCATGCGCGCCAGCTTGTAGCGCAGGGTGCGCACGCTGATGCCCAGCCGTTCGGCGGTCATCTTGCGACTGCCGTTGGCCTGCCGCAGGGTGTCAAGAATCAGGCGGTGCTCACTGTCCTTCATGCTGTCGTCCAGCGACGCGTCCGCCTCGGGCACCGCCGCGGACAGCGGCCCCAGCTCAAACCGCAGATCCTCGGCATCCACGCAGCCGTCGTCAGCCAGGATCAGGGCCCGCTGTATCACGTTCTCCAGCTCGCGCACGTTGCCGGGCCAGTCGTACTCCCGCAGCATGTGCCGCGCCGCGGGCGACATGGTGGCCCCGCCGTCGCCGAACTTGCGCAGGAACGCATCCGCCAGCGGCAGAATGTCGTCGCGCCGTTCCCGCAGCGGCGGGAGCTGGATCGGGAAGACATGCAGGCGGTAGTACAGGTCCTCCCGGAACTGCCCGTTCTGCACCGCCTGGCGCAGATCCCGGTTGGTGGTGGCAACGACCCGGGCATCCACCGGAATGGGCGATGTGCCGCAGAGCCGTTCCACTTCGCGCTCCTGCAGCGCACGCAGCAGCTTGGCCTGCAGCTCCGGGGCGATCTCCGAGATCTCATCCAGCAACAGCGTGCCGCCTGCGGCCTGCTCGAACTTCCCTGGGTGGGTGCGGGTGGCGCCGGTAAACGCCCCCTTCTCGTACCCGAACAGCAACGCTTCAAGCATGTTCTCGGGGATGGCCGCACAGTTCACGGCCACGAACGGCCCATCGGCCCGATCCGACTGTTCATGCAGATAGCGGGCGAAGACCTCTTTACCGGTGCCGCTCTCACCGTTGAGCAGCACGGTGACCGGCTTCGGTGCCACACGGCGGGCCAGGTCCAGCACGCCGCGGGTCCGCTCATCCACTGCGATCACGCCCCGGCTATTCGTTGCCACCGCGTGACGGCGGGCAACCGCCACCACGGCCAGCGGGTCCTCGGGGTTCGTCAGAAAATCGACGGCACCGAAACGAATGGCCTGCACGGCCCGCGGCACTTCGGCGCCCTGCTCCATCACCACCACCGGAGGCGCCCCCGCGTGGCGCCGCAACTGACGCCAATCACCGGTGCTGGCACCGTGGACCAGGGCCAGGCTCACCGGCACCTGTGCAATCAGATCGCAGGCGGAATCGACAGTTGTCGCAGGCAGGGGCTCGAAACCGGCAGCGTCAAGTGCCGCACAGGGCGCTTCGCGCGTGGTCTCGTCTGCTGCGATAACCAGGATCTTGTTATCTGACACGGCGCACCCTCCGCATTCCGGACCTCGGCGTCAGTTCGCCGGCGGTTTCCGCTTCGTTGGAGTGAGTAATGCAGAACGCATGCCAGAACAGACCCGAACGGGAATCCGCCCGGGGGGCGACTCAGCTTACATCCGGTCGCCGGATGTCGTACTTGCGCAATTTCTCCACCAGCGTGGTCCGCCGCAGCTGCAGCAGATCGGCTGCCTTGGCTACAACACCGTCCGACTCCTCCAGCGCCTCACGGATGAGCCGCTGCTCCAGCTCACCCAGGTACCAGCGCAGGTCGATGCCACCGCTGGTCCGTTTCACCAACCGTGCGTCGGGATCCCGGGGCGACTTGCCGTTGACGGCGGGCAGGCGGGGCATGGTCTCCGGCGCCAGGCTGTCACCGGCCACTTCGATGGACTCGACTTCCGCCACTGCGACGGGCTCCTCGGCCGCAGCCTCGGGCGCGTCGTCGGCGTCCACGCCCATGTCGCGCAGCAGCTTCTCCGGCAACTCGTCCACAACCACTTCGTCGAAGGGACAGACGATCGCCAGGCGCTCGATCAGGTTCGACAGCTCACGCACATTGCCCGGCCACTCGTAACGGCTGAGCACGGACAGCGCTTCCGAGGACAGCCTGACGGAGCCGCGGCCCTCGTCTTCAATGCGGCTCGTCAACTCCTTTACCAATACAGGTAGGTCACTGGACCGGTCGCGCAGCGGCGGCGTCTCGATGGGGAATACGTTCAGCCGATAGAAGAGGTCCTCGCGAAAGGAGCCGTCCTGGATCCTGGCATCGAGATCACGGTGGGTCGCTGCCAGCACCCGCACATCCGCCTCGATGCGCTTGTTGCCGCCCACGCGCTCGAAGGTCCGCTCCTGCAGAACCCGCAGCAGTTTCACCTGCATGTCCGGGCTCATGTCGCCGATTTCGTCCAGGAAGATGGTGCCGCCCTTCGCCATCTCGAAACGCCCCTGGCGGGCGGTAATGGCACCGGTGAACGCGCCCTTCTCATGACCGAACAGCTCGCTCTCAAGCAGGTCCGGCGGGATCGCGCCGCAGTTGATGGGGACGAAGGGGCCATTACGACGCGCGGAGCGGGCGTGGATGTTCTGGGCCACCACCTCCTTGCCGGTGCCGGACTCGCCGAGGATGAGCACGCTGGCATCGGTGGCCGCCACCTGATCAATAAGCTTCTTCACCCGCTTCATCGGCCGACTTTCCCCGACCAGGCGCGGCACACCCGACTTGCGGGCCAACCGATCACGTCGCTGGGCATTGTGATTCAGGGCCTGCTTGAGGGCAGCGGTGAACTGCGCCTGCCGCAGCGGCAGTTCAAGGGAACCCAGAACGTTGCCGGCCACGTTCTCCGCGGCGACCCGCGGTGCGTCGTCCGGCAGCAGCAGAAAAACCGGCAGATCGTCGGTCCGCTGATTCAGCCGCTCCAGCGCGGCGACCCAGCCCGAGTCTCCGGACTCCACGGTGAACAGCGCCAGCGCCGGCTCATCGTCGCGCACGGCGGCCTCGAGATGGTCCGGCTCGGAAAAGCTGCTTGCCTCGTTATCCTGGAAACGGAGGATCGCTTCTACGGAAGCTGCCCGCTCACGATCCTCGTCGTAGATATAGACACTAACCACGCGCACCCCCGGTGAAACCGCAGCCCACCCCTGCCAAAGGATGGGTCGATCCTGTCTGGATTATGACCTTGGAGGGGGTCCGTCCCCGGTCGATTCTCTTGACGCGTCGCACAGCGGCGACGCCAATGATTCGACGGTATTGGGGGGCCGGTGGAGTGTCAACGATACGGCGTCAGGAATGCGACGCGGTTCACGCAGGCTCTGGCAGGAACGCAGCCAAAATTTCAGGCGTTAAGTCACAAAAACAACGTAAGCTATTGTTTTACAATTGCCATTGGCAGAACTTGCGATCAAGTGGTGAGAATCAACGTGAATAGCGCCGATAAGCCGACAGTGCGGTCTTGCCCGTCTGGGTCCGGCGCACCGCTTCCCCGGCTTCATCCCGCGCCGCTTCGGCCAGCTGGATGAGTTCCGGGTCCAGCGCCAGCAGCTCCCGCACGCAGTGATTCACGACGTCGGCCGCTTCCGCGGGCACGGGGTCGGCGAACAGCTGCTGACTGAGATCACGCCGCTGGGCCTCCAGCTCGGCCACCGAGGCCCACTCGCCCTGGCGGGCCGCCCGCAGCATCTGCTCGGACAGGCCGAGCAGGCGCCGGGCGGATTGCTTCTT
>SLBZ01000083.1 GCA_007126095.1 Aquisalimonas sp. | reverse complement strand
GGGCGTCGGCGCGAAGACAGCCCGTGCACTGGCCGAACTCGACGATCCGGAAGACGCGCTCGAATCGGGCGACGTCGCCGCCCTCGCCCGTGCACCGGGTGTCACCCCCGGCCGGGCGGCCCGCATCGCCGCAGCGGCAACCGGCCGCTCCGGCGATGATTCCCGCAATACGGGGGTGACAGATGGAATCCCAGAAGAAACACTCACCGGTTTTCAGTTTCGAGTTCTTCCCGCCCAAGAACGAGGAAGGGGAAGAGCGGTTGCGCAAGACCCGCGAGCGCCTGCAGGCGCTGGGGCCGCGCCTGTTCTCGGTGACCTTCGGCGCGGGCGGATCCACGCGCGAGCGCACGTTCGAGACGGTGGTCGACATCCAGAAGCGCTCCGGCATCGACGTGGCGCCGCACCTGTCCTGCATCGACGCGACGCCGGACAGCATCCGCGAGCTGCTGAACCGCTATCGCGAGAACGGCATCCGCAACATCGTGGCCCTGCGTGGCGACATGCCCTCGGGCACGGGCGGCGGCCCGGGCCACTTCAAGTACGCCAACGAGCTGGTGGAGTTCATCCGCCAGGAACACGGCGACCACTTTCACATCGAGGTGGGGTGCTACCCGGAGATCCACCCGGAGGCCAAGGATGCCTTCTCCGATCTGGAGAACTTCAAGCGCAAGGTGGATGCCGGCGCCGACAGCGCCATGAGCCAGTACTTCTTCGCACCGGAGGGTTACTACCGGTTCGTGGAGAGCTGCGAGAAGATGGGCGTGGATATTCCCATCGTGCCCGGCATCATGCCCATCGTGAACTTCCAGCAGCTGGCCCGCTTCTCCGACATGTGCGGTGCCGACATCCCGCGCTGGCTGCGCAAGCGTCTGGAAGCGTACGACGCCAAGGGTGACAAGGAATCCCTGCAGGCGTTCGGCATCGACGTGGTCACGCAGATGTGCGCCGATCTGCTGGATGCCGGCGCCCCGGGCCTGCACTTCTACACGCTGAACCAGGCCAAGGCGTCCGAAGCCATATGGAACAATCTGGGGCTCACCCGGAAACAGAAGGCCGCGGCCGCGGATTGATCCGCTTCCACTCTGGCGGTAAGGTCGAACGCCTCTTCAGGATGTAAACCTGAAGAGGCGTTTTTCGTTTACGGCCATCGAACCCGCAGCGTGGAGCAGGATCATGAGTAACCGCGACGTCATCGCGCGCGACCTGAACGCCGTCTGGCACCCGTGTACCCAGATGAAGGACCACGAGTGGCTGCCCCTGGTCCCGATCAAGCGCGGCGAGGGCATCTGGCTGCACGACTTTGACGGCAACCGCTACCTGGACGCCATAAGCTCCTGGTGGGTGAACCTGTTCGGGCACGCCAACCCCCGCATCAACGCCGCGCTGAAGGACCAGATCGACAACCTCGAGCACGTCATCCTGGCCGGTTTCTCTCACGAACCGGTGGTGGAGCTCTCGGAACGACTGGTGGAGATCACGCCCGCCCCCCTGAGCCGGTGCTTCTATACGGACAATGGCTCCAGCGCCGTCGAGGTGGCGCTGAAGATGAGCTACCATTACTGGAAGAACTGCGGCAATCCAAACAAGACCAAGTTCATCACCCTGACCCAGAGCTACCACGGCGAGACGCTCGGCACCCTGGGCGTGGGCGATGTAGCCCTCTACAAGGAGACCTACAAGCCGCTGCTGATGGAAGCGGTTACGGTCCCCTCCCCGGACTGCTTTCACCGGGATCCGGACATGAGCTGGGAGCAACACAGCCGGCGCATGTTCGCCCACATGGAGGCGGCGCTGGAGGCGCATGCCCACGAAACGGCCGCCGTCATCGTCGAGCCCCTGCTCCAGTGTGCCACCGGCATGCGCATGTACGACCCGGTCTACCTGGAACTCCTGCGCGAGGCCTGCGACCGGCACGGGGTCCACCTGATCGCCGACGAGATCGCCACCGGGTTCGGTCGCACGGGGACGCTGTTCGCCTGCGAGCAGGCCGGCATCGTCCCGGACTTCCTGCTGCTCTCCAAGGGGCTGACCGCCGGCTATCTGCCCCTGGCGGTGGTACTGACCAGCGACCACGTCTACGAGGCGTTCTACGACGATTTCGCCACCCTGCGGGCGTTCATGCACTCCCACAGCTACACGGGCAACCCCATCGCCTGCCGTGCGGCCCTGGCGACCCTCGACATCTTCCGGGACGACGACGTCATCGCCCGCAACCGGGCGCTGTCAGCCCACATGCGCCGGGCTGTTGCCCATCTGGAAGACCATCCGCACGTGGGGGAGATCCGCCAGCACGGCATGGTGCTGGCCATGGAGATGGTACGCGACAAGTCAGCGCAGGACCCGTTCCCGTGGCAGGAACGCCGCGGCATCCGCGTCTACCAGCACGCTCTGACCCGCGAGGCGCTGCTCCGCCCGCTGGGCAACGTGGTGTATTTCATGCCGCCCTACGTCATTACCGAAGAGCAGATCGACCACCTGGCCACGGTGGCGGCCGAGGGCATCGATATCGCCACCCGCGACTGAGGGCCCTCAGGCCAGATCACCCCAGAGCGCCTGCAGGGCGGCCAGCATTGCCACGCCCGCCGTCTCGGTCCGCAGAACGCGCGGCCCGAGACGCACCGGCGCAAACCCCTGCCCCCGGGCGGCGGTCAGCTCCTGGTCGTTCAAGCCCCCTTCCGGCCCCACCAGCAGGCTGCAGCCTTCACCGCCGGGGGCAGTGAGCTCACCGAGGCGCTGACCGTCGTCCGGATGCAGCACCAGTCGCATACCGCCGGGCAGGGCCTCCCAGCAATCCATGAGCCGCTGAACAGGCTCCAGTCGCGGCAGAACGCTGCGGCCGCACTGTTCGCAGGCGCTCACCATGACCCCGTGCCAGTGCGCGTCCTTCTTGCGCAGCCGGTCCGTATCGGTGTTGGCAACGCTGCGGGCGGTGAGTACCGGCACGATCTGCGTGACTCCCAGCTCCACCGCCTTCTGGATCGCCCAGTCCATGCGGTCGCCCTTGCTCACCCCCTGGATCAGGACGGTCGGCAGCGGCGACTCGGCCGGCTCATCCCGGCGGGCACCGAGCAGCACCGTGGCCCGGCGACGCTCGATGGTGCACAGTTCGGCGTCGTGGCTGAGCCCGTGCCCGTCGAAGACCACCAGCGGATGCCCGCTGCGCAGACGCAGCACCCTCAGGTGATTGGCGGCGGCGCCTTCGAGGAGGAGCTCCCGGCCCTCTTCCAGCGTCTCGGCCACGTGGATCCTGGGGACACGCACCTCAGCTCACCAGCAGCCGGTGCGTCCGGGACTCCAGGACGTCCATGTCCGGAATCAGGGCGGGTTCGCCATGGGCGAGCACCGCCTCACGCACCGCCGGGCCCAGCGCATCCGGCTCATCCAGCGGTTCGATACCCTCCCGCTCGACATTGATCAGTCGCGGAATGCCGCGTGTCCGCAGGGCAATGTAGGGCATGCCGGAGCGGGCGCCGAGGGCCTTGAGCACCACGGTCCGCGCCCGGGTCCCTGGAGTGCCGAGCGTCTGGCCGTTCAGCGCTTCAAAGGCGACGCAGGGCACCTGCTGGCCACGCCAGGTCACGAAACCGAGCAGCCACTCCGGTGGTTCGTCCAGCGCCGCCGGCTGAGGGGTGGTGTAACCGACCACCTCCGCCACGACGGTGCCGGGAAGCAGCAGGTAGGTATCGTCGAGCGGTAGCAGGAGGCTGCGGATCGCGCCATCGGATTCGGGCATGGACTCGTCCTTCTCGTTCTGGCGGGGCATGCTGCGCTCCGCACCCATGGTCATGAGGCGCTGGGCGGCTGGGCCACTCCGGAGCGGAGGTACTGGATCAGGGCCCCCGCCAGTTCCTCTGGGTTTCCGCGCCGGGTCACCACGCCGGTGGCCGCTGCGCAGTCCGGCATGTTGCTGATCGCACAGCTGGCGGCGTCCTGGGCCCAGACCTCACCACCCGCGGCGGCGATAGCGCGCACGCCGGCGGCGCCGTCATCGCCCATGCCGCTGAAGATGATCGCTCCGGCGCGCGGCCCATAGACCTGCGCCACGGCCGTTAGCACGGCGTCGATGTTGGGGCTGTAGCTGTGATCGGCGCCGGCGTCGGGGACCAGCATGACTTCTTCCGTATCGGAAAGCTGCAGTGCGTGCTCCACCGGCATGACGTACACCCGACCGGGCTGCAGCGCCACCCCCGTGGTCAGGGATTCCACGCGGAACGGCGTCGTGCGGTTGAGCTGAGCCGCCAGCAGATCGACAAAGCCGTCACCGATGTGCTGAACCAGGATGAACACGGCATCCGGCACATCCGTGACGGCCTCGAGAAAGCGCTTCACTGCCTCAGGCCCGCCGAACGACGACCCAAGCACCCACACCGGCGTGCCGGCAGTTGCAGTGCAGCCATCCAGCCCCGTACCCGCCATGGCCATGAGCTTGCCCGCGAGCCGCCGCATCCAGACTGCCTGATGCTGCTCAGGGGCGTCTTCGTTGAACAGCATCGGCGGCAGGTCATCGCGCTCCATGAGCCGGTCGAGGGCGTCAAGGTCGGCATCGCCGGCACCGTTGAGGTCCACCAGGAGAACCTGCACGTCCCCTTGCAACGGTTCAGTGGCCATGCTGGCCAGATCACTCTGCGCCACCACGGCCAGCCCGTGCCGGACCAGACCCTCGCACAAGGTGGCGCGGGCGGAGCCGGCGGTCCCGATCAGGCCGACCTGAACGGGAACGCGCCCCGGCCGTGTTGAGGTGTCAGTCGCCGCCATGATTCTGCGTCAGTACCTCGCCCAGATTCCCCAGCAACTCGGATTCCTGGTAGGGCTTGCCCAGATAGCGATCCACGCCGATGTCGTAGGCGCGTTGCCGGTGCTTCTCACCAGTGCGCGACGTCACCATGACGATGGGCACCCCGCTCAGGCGCGCATCGTTGCGCATGTGCGTCGCAAGCTCGTAGCCGTCCATGCGCGGCATCTCGATGTCCAGCACCAAGGCATCGGGGACGGTGTCCTGGAGCTTGGCGACGGCGTCGACGCCGTCGCTGGCTGTCACCACCTGCATGCGATGGCGCTCCAGCAACCGCGCTGCAACCTTGCGCATGGTAATGGAATCGTCCACCACCATCACCAGCGGTTCGTCGTGAACCGTGGCGTCCGGTCTGACGTCCGTTTCTTCCGACTCTGGCGCAGCGTGCTCCGGCTCCGGTGCCGCCCCCTGGCGGACCAAGGCCCCCATCTCGAGAATGAGCACGACACGACCGTCCGCCAGGATGGTGGCGCCGTGAATGCCGGGGACGGTGCTAATCTGGGGGCCGACGGATTTGACCACGATCTCGCGTGAACCGATGAGACCGTCCACCTGCATGGCAAGGCGGTGATCGCCGCTCTGCAGAAGCACGACCGGGATACGGCCGGGGTGGCCGCCGAGATTGGGTTCGCCATCGCCGAGCAGATGCGACAGGGCGGTGACCTGATAGTCCTGTCCGGCGTAGTGGTAGACGCCATCGCCACCCTGCGCCAGATAGGTCTCCATCTGGTCCCGTGTGACCCGGACGACCCCGTCGATGCTGGTCAGCGGAATGGCGTAGACCTGCTCCCCGGCCGTGCACAGCAGCGCCTGGTTCATGGCCAGAGTGAACGGCAGGCGTACCGTGAATCGCGTGCCTGCACCGGCCTCGGAGTCGATGTCCAGGGCGCCGCCGAGTTGCTTGATCTCGGCGTTGACCACGTCCATGCCCACACCGCGTCCGGCAACCTGGGTCACCTCCGTGGCCGTGCTGAACCCCTGCTCCATGACGAACCGCATGGTTTCGCGATCAGTGAGTTCCGCCTCGTCCCGCAGCAGCCCGCGCTCCAGCGCCTTGCGGCGGATGGCGTCCAGATCCATCCCGGAGCCATCGTCCACGACCCGGATCACTACTTCGGCGCCCTCGCGATCCAGGCTCAGCGTGATCTGGCCCGCCTCGGGCTTGCCCGCAGCCAGTCGGGTCTCCGGCAGCTCGATGCCGTGAGCGACCGCATTGCGCAGCATGTGCTCCAGCGGCGCCACCACCCGATCCAGTACGGTGCGGTCCATTTCCCCCTGGGCACCCTGAACCCGGATCTGCGCCTTGCGGCCAAGTTCCGCCGCGGTCTGCCGGACGATCCGCCGCAGCCTCGGCACCAGGCTGGAGAAAGGCACCATGCGGGTCCGCATGAGGCCGTCCTGTAGTTCGGTGTTGATTCGCGATTGCTGCAGGAGGAGCGTCTCGGACTCCCGAGCGAGATGATCCAGCAAGGACTCGATGCTGGCAAGGTCGTTCACCGACTCGCCCAGGCTCCGGGACAGCTCCTGCATGCGGGTATACCGATCCAGCTCCAGTGGATCGAAGGCGCTGTCGTCCGCCTGGCTCCTCGTCGCCGCCCGGCCGGGCTGGTCCTCGTCTTCACGATCGTAACGGTGGAGAATCTGGGCTTCGGTCTCCATGTCCAGAGTACGCAACTGCTCCCGCAGCCGATGCACGGTCTGGTTCAGCTCACCGAGGTTGAAGCGTACGGCGCCGACCTGCTGATCGAGCCGGGCCCGGTAGATACTGACCTCACCGGCATGGCCGACCAGCTGGTCGAGCAGATCGGCGCGCACGCGCACGTGGTCGCCGCCGGCGGGTGTGTCGTCGTCCTGCCGGGCTGCCACTGGGGGCTCAGCCCGCGTGCTGTCATCGGCAGCGCCTTCGGCAACGTCTGCCGCTGCCGGCGCAGCGACGGTGGGCTGATCCGCCGCTGCACCGCGCTGTTGCAGGGCGGCGATTTCGGCAATCAGGTCATCCGCGTCATCCAGGGCAGCGCCACGCTCCGCCAGTTCGCGCATACGGTAGAGACGGTCATGGCTGCGTTCCAGCAGGTCGAACAGCGCGTGATCCACGGCCACTTCACCGTCCCGGGCCCGCGCCAGCAGCGTCTCCATGGCATGGCTCAGATCAGCAACCGGGCGGTATCCGGCCATGCGCGCACCGCCCTTGAGGGTGTGCAGCGCCCGCTCCAGGTCGCGCAGCCGCTCCATGTCGTCCGGGGCATCCATCCACGCCTGCTGGGAGGCCTCGATGGTCTGCAGGATCTCCGCCGCCTCCTCGAGGAAGACGTCCATGAGCTCGCGATCGGCAGTATCGTCGACTGCACCGGCATCGCTCCGGGCCACACCGGCGCCGGCCTGCAGGGTTTCGATGCGCGCAATGGTCCCCTCGGCATCACCGCTGTCACCGTGCTCACGGGCAGCCGCCACCATCGCGGCCAGGCGGTCGCAAGCGTCCCGCAATACGGTGAAGAATTCGTCATCCGCCGCCAGCTGACCGTTCGCCAGCGCGTCTACCAGGCTTTCCACTGCGTGGCACAAGGTGGCGATCCGGTCGAAACGAGCAAGGCGGGCGCCCCCCTTGAGCGTATGCAGGGAGCGCTGCAACTCGGCAAGGGAGCGCTCGTGCTCCGGGTCGTCTTCCCACCGGGCCAGTGCCTCGTCCAGGAAGCCGAGAATGTCGTCGGCCTCCTCCAGAAACAGCTCCACCAGGTCCTGATCGACGTCGTCGTCATCGTACTCCGCCACGAACTCTGCTGCGGCCGCGGCGTCCCGGGACGGCGCTTCCCCCGACGCCTGGCCGTCATCATCGGCTTCCACGGGCACGACGGCCAGCTCGGCGAACTCCTCCCGCAGCAGCGCGATGTCCGGCAGTGGCGCGCTGCGACCCAGAGCGGTGACAATGGCGTCCAGCAGGTCGACACCCCGCTCAAGCAGCGCACAGTCATGGTCTTCGAGGGGGCGGTTTTCATCGTGGCGCATGGCGGCATGGAGCTCCATGTCGCGCGCCAGGGTGGCCACTGCACCCACGTCTGCCATGCGGGCACTGCCGCTCAGGGTGTGGAGGGCGCGCAGCAGGTCATCGGTGACGGTGCCATCGGCCGTCTCCCGGCATGCGGACAGAAACGCACGAACGACGCCCAGGTGATCGGCTGTCTCGTTGCGGAAGATCTCGTAAAGTGCGGCATCCATCGCCGGACCGGGCTCGGGCTCGGGCTCGGGCTCGGGCTCGGGCTCGGCTTCGGCTTCGGCTTCGGCTTCGGCTTCGGCTTCGGCTTCGGCTTCGGCTTCGGCTTCGGCTTCGGCTTCGGCTTCGGCTGGATCAGCGTCGGTGGCGACGGCGGTGTCCGCAACCGGGCGCGGTTCCTCGTCGCCGTCCGCCAATGCCACGGCACGCCGCATCAGCTCCCGCACGTCATTCCGGGTTGGCGGCCCACCCTGAAGCTCGTCGACGAGTAACGGGATGGCCTCGACGGCTTCGTCGAGCACGGCAAAGACGGCATTGTCCGCTGCCACATACCCGTCGATGATGCGATTGAGCAACCGCTCCACGGACCAGGCGAGCTCTCCCAGGAGCAGCGCGCCGGCAAGCCTGCCGCTGCCCTTCAGCGTGTGGAACATCCGGCGCACGGTGGTGAGCGCGTCGGTCTCGTCCGGGTTGTGCCGCCAACGTGGATAAGCCTCACGAATGGTCTCGAGGCACTCGTCCACTTCTTCGAGAAATATCTCCAGGATCTCGTCGTCGAGCTGGTCGGAGGCCACCGCGATGTCGAAATCCACCCCACGGCTCGCCGGCGCGGGTCGCGGTGGTTCGGGTGGCCCGGCCGGCGTTTCGGCCTGCGGCGCCTCCTCCTCGTCGCCGACGGGGCCGGATGCGGACGCGTGGGTGTCGGCCGCCGCGTCCTCAGATTCCGGCTCGCCGGCAGCAGCGCCGTAGCCAAGCACGCGCACACTGTTCTCCGCCACGTCCAGAATACTTTCCCGCCCAGAACGATTCTCCAGAACCGCTTCCAGGTAGTATTCAAGACTGGTGATGGCATCGGCGAGGGCATCGAGCCGCTCCTCGGACGGCAGCTGACCCGCGGCAAGAATCTCGTCACGGATGCAGCGGCCCGCCGCATCCAGCAACCCGCCGGCGCGCTTGAGGTCGAGCATTTCGAGTGCGCCCTGCAGGCGGCGCAGTACCGGTTCCAGGTTGTCCAGCGACGCACCGCCGCGCTCCTCCATCAGGGAGACCAGCGCCTCCTTGATGACACCGATGTCGGCGACCGCCTCGCGGATGGCGGTGTGGTAGACCGCACGATACTCGATATCAAACAGGTCGTTATCCTGCACGACGCCGGCATCATCCCCCTCGTCGGGGTCATCGGCGTCGGCGCCATCTCCGGCAGCGGCCAGCCCGTCCAGCACTGACTCCACGTACAGCAGCGCGCGGGCAAACTCCATGAGTTCCGGCTCATCGGCCGACTCGCCGGCCGCAAGCCGCTCCACGAACGGGAGCTGCTCCCGGACGGTCCGGCGCGCGCCGCCAAGGCCGAGCATGCCGAGGGTGTCGGCAACCCGCTGCAGCGCCTCGTCCATGCCGGCAAGCCGCTGGGCGTCCTGCTGATCGCTGCGGACGAAAAGGTCCAGAGCGTCCTTGACGCTGGTCACGTCCTCGCGCAGGGCGTCGGCAACGCTTTGCAGTATGTCGGAACCAGGGCGGTAGCCACCGGTTTCGGCGTGTTTCACGCGGTCCCGGTCATCGGGGAGCGAGTCGGCCAGGGCGAATCGCCGCTGGATCTGCTCCAGCCGCTCCGTGCCCTCCCCGGACTGGCTCACGTAGTAGAGCAGGTTCTTCAGCAACTCCCGTGGCGGGTCGGCAGCCACGTCGCCTCCGGCAATGACCGCCTTGAGATGCCGGTCCACCTGCCCGAGCAGACTCTTGACCGCCGGCGAGGCCTCCAGGCTGCCGTGACGGAGCCCGTCCACGACGCCCGCGGCGATCCACCACAGACTGCCTCTGGCCCCCTCTCCGGAGGCGGCGTCGAGGCGGTCGAGGATGTCCTGCATCCGGTCCAGACTCGGCTGGACGGCCTGTCCCCGCAGGTAGGCGAGCAGGGCGCGCTGGTAGACGTGCCGGTGTTCCCGCGCGAGCTCGCGGATGGATGCCTGCGCTTTCGCATCGTCGTCCGACGCGGGGTCTTGCGTCCGCAGGTCGGGACTGAACAGCATGTTCTCGGTGAGGAGGGATTCACCGCGGGCGGCGCGCAGATCGTTGAGCAGTGGCAGCACCAGGATGCCGCTGTCACGCTCACCGTGCTGAATGCGGTCCAGGTAGCCGGACACCGAGAGAATCCCACGCATGAGGGTCTCTTCCGCCTCACCGGGCTCGCCCGCTTCAGCCTGGATGATGCCGTCGAGGACCTGCTCCATCTCTTCAACCAGCATGGAAAGCCCGTAGAGCTCCAGCATCTGCAGCGTGCCGTAGACCTGGTGCAGATAGGTGGCGCAGAAGCGCAACTGTGTCCTGTCACCGGGGTCCTGGGCGTAGTCTTCCAGCGCCTGCGCCGCCTGGTGCAGCGTCTGTTCCAGCTCGCTGCGGACCCACCCAAGGGTGCTCGCGTCGTTGTGGTGCTGATTGCTCATGATTGGCACCCGCGATTCACTGAGTGGGCCGCCGGAACGCCAGAACGTCACCCGCGTCCGTCACCCGTTCCAGCTGTTCCGGGTGCCCGCGCACCAGTTCTCCGGCACCGAGAATCAGCAACCCACCCGGGCGCAGATGTCGCGCCAGCGCGTCCACAATGGCCTGGCGTCTGGTCCAGTCAAAGTAGATCAGCAGATTCTGGCAGTAGATGATGTCCATGGGCAGATGGCGGGCCAGATGCACGTTGAGCACGTTCATCTGGGCGAAACACACCCGCCGACGTAGCCCCTCGGTAATGCGGAAGCGGTCCTGATCGGGCACCCGTTCGCAGTAGGCGGCCTGCTGGGCCTGCGGGATGTCCCGCAGGCGGCGTAGTGGATACACCCCCGTTCGCCCGGCGGACAGTGCCTGCAGGCTGATGTCCGTGCCTGTTACGCCGAAGTGCGCCGCACTGGCGTGGCGGGCCAGGCCGTCGGCGACCGTCATGGCGAGGGTATAAACCTCTTCACCGGTGGAGCACCCGACACTCCAGAGACCGAGGTCTCCACTGCCATCGCTGATGAGCTGCGGCAGCGCGGTCTCCGCGAGATAGGCCACTGCCACGGGATCACGGAAGAAGCGGGTCTCGTGCACCGTCAGCCGGTCCACCAGCGCGGCCCACTCCAGATTGCCGGCCACACCGGACTGCAGATGGCGGTAGTAGGCATCGTAGTCCTGGAAGCCCACCTCGCGCATGCGCAGGCCAACGCTGGTGACGAGGAACGACTTGCGCTCCGGCGGCATGGTCATGCCGGTACGGCGCTCCAGCAGCGACGCCCAGCAGGCGAACTGCCGATCATCCATCTCCGGCAGACCGTTTGCCTGCCAGAGATCGGTGCGCTGTTGATTCGCCGCCGCCACGCTCACCGCATTCAACCCCGGTTGTCAGGCAGCTTGAACCCGGCAACGGATTCACGCAGCTCGTTGGCCAGATCCGCGAGATTGCCAATGGATGTCGCCGTTTCGTTGGTACCCGCCGAGGTCTGCGACGTGATCTCCTGGATGACGTTCATGGTGTCCGAGATGTTGGCCGCGGCCTGGGCCTGCTGTCCCGCTGCCTCCGAGATGTTCTGGATCAGCCCCGCCAGTTGCTGGGACGTGGTTTCGATCTCGCGCAGCGCCTCGCCGGCCTCTTCCGCCTGGTGCGCGCCGCTGACCACCCCCGAGGTGGACTGTTCCATGGAGATCACCGCCTCGTTGGTGTCCGTCTGGATGGTCTTCACCAGGGCTTCGATCTGCTTGGTGGCATTGCCGGAGCGCTCTGCCAGCCGCTGCACTTCGTCGGCGACCACCGCGAAGCCGCGCCCCGCCTCACCGGCCATGGCGGCCTGGATGGAAGCGTTCAGCGCCAGGATGTTGGTCTGGTCGGCGATGTCGTTGATCAGCTCGACGATGTTGCCGATCTCCTGGGATGACTCGCCCAGACGCTTGATGCGCTTGGACGTCTCCTGGATCTGCTCGCGGATGGAATCCATGCCGTCGATGGTCCGGCGCACGGTTTCACTGCCGCGGGTCGCCAGCTCCACCGAGCGCTGCGCCACGTCGGCTGACTCCTCGGAGTTCTTCGACACCTGGTCGATGGACACAGCCATCTCGTTGACAGCGGCCGACGCGGCCGTGATCTGATGCGCCTGGTGATCCGATGCCTCGGCCAGGTGCATGGCTGTCGCCTGCGTCTGCTGCGCCGCCGAGGAGACCTGCACCGAGGTGTCGTTGATGGTGGTGACCAGGCTGCGCAGCGCTTCAATGGCGTCGTTGAAGGCGTCACCGATGGCGCCGGTGAACGCCTCGTCCACCGACGCCTGTACGGTCAGGTCACCCTCGGACAGCCCCTGGATCTCGTCCAGGAGGTCAAGAATGGCCTGCTGGTTCCTGCGTGACTGCTCGTCCGCGCGCTGCTTCTCTTCTTCCGAGGCGGCGAGTTCCTGCCGCGCCTGTACACGGGTGAGGAAGCCGCGGGTCACCAGCAGGACCAGCGCCAGCCCGCCGAATGCGAAGCCGTACCACTCCTGCAGCGGCCGGGCGGCGGGAAGGTCACGGTAGACGTTCAGCAAGCCATTGCTGGCCGCGTCGATCTGCCGTGAATCGCTGAAGATCTCGGATGCGGCGTCCCGCACCAGGTAAAGATCGGAAGCGCCGGCAAGTATCTCCTCCACCTCCTGCTCCAGCACGCCGAACCGTTCATCCACCGCCTGGAGCGACGCCAGCACCTGGCCATCAGTGACCGCGGGCACCGGCAGCTCACCGTCACCCAGAAGCGAGTCGAGCACCAGACGGAGATCATCCTTGCTCTGGTCAAGACGCTGATCGGCCAGCTCGTTGCCGACTCCGCCACGCAGCATGTCGCCAGTGTGCCGGCGAATGCGCTCGCTGTGCAGCATCAGTTGCCCGACGTAGTAGCCTTGGGCGGCTGGTGCGCCGGCCTCGGCAAGATCGGTGGCGGCATCCTCCGCCACGCGCTGCAGCTCGGGCACCGACACGCGGAAGCGGTCGGCCAGCTCGTTGACCGTCACGACCATGCCCTGCCGATCCATGATGGTCGCCACGTGGCCATCGATCCGCAGCCACGCGCGGCTAACCTGGCCAAGCTGCTCTCCGGCCTCCTCACTCACCTCGGCCGTGGCCGGCAGGCCGGTCTCAGGGTTGCCGTCGGTGAGGACCGCGTAGTGCTCGGCGAGCTCGTCGCGGGCATCCTGAAGCATGAAGAATGCGTCGGTCCGTCCGTTGGCGGCCTCGGAAGCGTTCTTGGCAACAGTCTGCGACAGCACGCGAACGGCTTCCGCCCGTTCGATGTACTCCGCGTCGTAGCGGGCGTGATAGGCGCTATAGGCGAAACTTACGACCATGAGAATGATCGCGACAATGACAAGCCCGCTGAGAACGGTGACGGCTTTGCCGATCCGCTCCGCCGGCGCGGTGTTCTGCGCACCTTTCATGTGTGCTGTCCCTCCAATGAAATCCTGCCCCCGGGCCGGTGAACGGCCTCCATCGTCCGCCGCCGGCCCTCCATGGCACCGGGCGTGATGCCCCATTCACACCCGCCGTCGCGGTCTCGACCGGTCCACGGCAAGCCCGGTTGCAACCCGGTCAGCTCGCCACCATCAGAAACTGCGGGTCATTCACGAGTGCGCGCATGCTGAACAGCAGCCATCGTTCGCCGTGATGCGTCACACTACCGGTGACGAACGGTGCACAAGGCTCGGGCACGTCCTCGGGCACGCCTTGCAGGGCCTCCCGCGGGAAGTGCCGCAAGCCAAACACCTCGTCCACCAGCAGACCGGTGTATGCGTTCTCGATCGGGATCACCAGCACCCGGCTGAGCCGGGTCAGGCTGGAATTGTGATCCCCGATAAAGCCGTTGAGGTCCATGATCGGGAGCAGCGTGCCACGAACATTGGCCATGCCGCGCACCCAGGGCCGTGTGCGCGGTACCGGCGCCAACTCCGGATACTTCAGCAGCTCGGCAACTTCGGTCATGGGGGACGCGAAACGCTGCGCCCCGAGCCGGAATCCGACACCGACCCAGTCTTCGCTGTGCTCCTCCTGCGCTGGCAGGTCGGCGGCATGGTCACGCCCCAGGCGCTCCATGTCCTCAAGCAGGTCAAAGGCGGTCCCGGTCATGGTGTTCGCGCCTCAACCACTGAGGGCGGCCTGGACCTTTTCCAGCAGCTCCTGTTCCGTGACAGGCTTGCTGATGTAGTCCCGGGCCCCCTGGCGCATGCCCCAGATCCGATCCGTGTCCTGGTCCTTGGTGCTGATGATGACGATGGGGATGGTCGAGGTAGCCGGATCCTTGCTGAGCTTGCGCGTAGCCTGGAACCCATTGACGCCGGGCATCACGATATCCATGAGAATGACGTCCGGCGCGGATTCCTGCGCCTGCCGGATGCCGTCCTCGCCGTTCTCGGCAACGCTCACCTCGTAGTCATGCTTCTCGAGCATCTCCCTGAGGACGTATGTCTCTGTTGGCGAGTCGTCAACAATGAGTACCCGGGTCATTCGGCCTGTCTCCCGTAATCCGTGATCTATCCTGTGGATCGCCGGATGGACGCACACGCTCGTGCGTACCCCCCAATGCGTGCGCCCCAAGAGCGCTTCCATATCCGCCGGGACAGCAACCGCAATGCTATGCAGCCTGGGTCAGGTGGCGCTTGATTGCCCCCAGCAATTCGTCGCGCGTAAACGGCTTGGTCAGGTATTCCTGTGAGCCGACGATCCGCCCCCGCGCACGGTCGAACAGGCCGTCCTTGCTGGACAGCATGATGACCGGCGTATGCTTGAACATCTGGTTGTGCTTGATGAGCGCACAGGTCTGGTAGCCGTCCAGCCGCGGCATCATGATGTCCACGAAGATGATGCTTGGCTTGAGGTCGGCGATCTTGGCCAGGGCTTCGAAGCCGTCATTCGCGGTAATGACTTCGCAGCCTTCCTTCTTGAGCAGCGTCTCGGCCGTGCGGCGGATGGTCTTGCTGTCGTCGATGACCATGACCTTCAGGCCCGAGAGTCCGTTCTGACTGGTTTCCTTATCCACCAACTCCCCCGACTTTTCTGTTGTGTCCGGCGCTGCAGCACAGCACCGAGCGGCTTCCGTTCCATAGTCGTGTGGGTCTATGTAACATATGAGCCCGTCACGTGCTAGCAGGACGGCGACCGGCGAGTGGAGCGGACCGGATCCCGGAATGTGTTTCTCCACGCTAGCAGGCCTGCTGCTGCAGAACTGTGAACGTCGTCGCCACACCGGATTGACGACCAACCTCCGGTTATCCCGACCACACCCATGGAGTCATGTGCCATGACCATTCACCTCGGGGTCGTCATGGACCCGATCCAGCAGATCAAACCCTGGAAGGACACCTCCCTCGCCATGCTGCTCGCCGCCCGCCGGCGCGGCTGGACGCTTCATTACTTCGAGCTGGGTGATCTCTTCCTCCGCGACGGCGAGGCCAGGGGGCGCAACCGGTCCCTGGATGTGCGGGATGACAACACCGACTGGTTCACCCTGAGCGACCCGTCGGAGGTACGCCTCGGCGACCTGGACGTCATTCTCATGCGCAAGGATCCGCCCGTGGACGCCCAGTTCACCTACGCCACCCACCTGCTGGAGCGCGCGGAGGCCGCAGGCGCCCGTGTCGTCAACCGGCCGGCCGGGCTGCGTGACGCCAACGAGAAGCTGTTCACCGCGCATTTTGCACAATGCTGCGCCCCCACGCTGGTGGACTGTAGCCGCGACCGGTTGCGGGCATTCATCGCCGAACAGGGCAAGGCGGTCCTCAAGCCGCTGGACGGCATGGGCGGCCGCTCCGTGTTCGTGGTGGAGCAAGGCGATCCGAACACCTCCGTGATCATCGACACGCTCACCGCCGACGGCCAGGCATACATCATGGCGCAGCGCTACCTGCCCGAGATCAGCGACGGCGACAAGCGCATTCTCGTCATTGATGGCGAACCAGTGGACGCGGCCCTGGCGCGCATTCCCGCGGCGGGCGAGACCCGCGGCAACCTCGCCGCGGGCGGCCGCGGCGAGAGCGTCCCGCTGACCGAGCGGGACCGCTGGATCTGTCAGCAGGTCGGGCCGACGCTGGTTGAGCGCGGTCTGCGCTTCGTCGGGCTCGACGTGATCGGTGATTACCTGACCGAGATCAACGTCACCAGCCCCACGTGCGTGCGCGAGCTGGATGCCATCAACGGCACGGATATCGGCGGCCAGTTTCTGGACCGAATCGCCGCTGACCTATGACGGCCCGCATGACCACACGCATTGCGACCTCACTGGCGGCCCTGACCGCGCTGCTCGCGGGCTGTGACCGGGAACCGGACTTCCAGCATCAGCGCCTGCTGGTCTTCGGCACCGTGGTCGAGGTCAGCCTTTACGGTTCACCAAAGGGAACGAGCGACGCACTGCTCGAGGATATCGAGCACGCCCTCTCACGGCGCCACGCGCAATGGCACGCCTGGGAAGAGAGTGAGCTCACGCGGTTCAACGCGGAACTGCAGGCGCATGGCGAAGCCGCCGTGCCGGATGCTCTGGCGCCCCTGCTCGAGACTGGACTGTCCCTGGCAGAACGTACCGGCTACCGCATGGACCCGGGAACCGGCAAGCTTATCAAGGACTGGGGCTTCCACGGCGAGACCCTGGAACCTGACGCCACCCCACCCGCCGATTCCACCATTGACGCCTGGCGGGCCGCCCCCTATAGCGCCGCCGACCTGGGCCGAACCAACGGGCGCATGGAGACCACCCGGCGCGACCTCCAGCTCGATTTTGGCGCCGTGGCCAAGGGCATCGCACTGGGGGAGCTGCGTACCATGCTGGAGGATGCCGAAATAGAGGCCGCCATCGTCAACGCCGGCGGCGACCTGATCACCGTCGGTCAACCGGGCAGTCGGGACTGGGCCATTGGCATTAGCAACCCGGGCGGTCAGGGTGTACTCGGAACCCTGGGCGTTCGTGGCGGTGATGCCGTTTTCACCTCCGGCACCTATGAACGGGGGTTCCAGCACGACGGTACCTGGTATCACCATGTGCTGGACCCTGAGACGGGCATGCCGGCGGACGGCCTGGAGTCGGTCACTGTCATCCACGACGACCCGGCCCTGGCGGATGCCGCAGCCACCGCACTGCTGGTCGCCGGGCCGGAGGATTGGCCGCAGGTCGCCGTGGACCTCGACCTGCGCGACGTCCTGGTGGTTGCACCGGACAATACCGTCACCGCCACGGCAGCGATGGCGGAACGACTGAGCCTGGACGCCGACAGCGGCGCCTCACTGGAGGTCATCCAGACACCATGACCCGCGTCGATGCCGGGTTGCTGCTTGGCGCCATCCTGCTCGTGGCCAGCCTGTACTCCCTGCTCTGGCAACCCGGCGGGGCCGGGCGGGAAGCGCGGGTGTCCGTCGGTGGCGAGGTGGTCACCACCCTGAACCTGGACCGCGACGGCGAACATGCCATTGCCGGCCACCTGGGGACCACCCGGCTGCAGGTGGCCGATGGCCGCATCCGCGTGGTGGAATCCCCCGGGGCACGGCAACTCTGCGTGCGCGACGGCTGGATCGAGGGCGCGGGCGAGAGCACGGTCTGCCTGCCGAACCGGGTGGTGGTGGAGATCACCGGCCGCCCCGGCCATGGCCTGGACGGAAAAACGTACTGACCCCCCGCTCGCCCGGGAGTCAACGATCGACGGGGGCCACGTGTACCGCGAAATCACGCCGGACCGGGACGACCTGCGCATCGCCGGGCTGGCCGCGCTGGCGGTGGCCATCCACGTGGCCGAGACCGTCGTACCCAGCCCGATGCCCGGCATCCGGCCGGGGCTGGCCAACATCATCGTCGTGACCGTCCTGGTCCTGTTCGGCTGGCGCGCGGCGGCCTGGGTCGCAATCCTGCGGGTGGTGGCCGGGGGACTGCTGGTGGGTACCTTCCTGTCGCCGACGTTCATGCTCAGCCTGGCCGGCGCGGTCAGCGCCGTTGCCGCGCTCGGGGTTGCGCGCTGGCTGCCGGGCATCGGCCCCGTCGGCCTGAGCCTGCTGGCGAGCATGGCGCACATGTCGGGGCAATTCCTGCTGGCGTGGCTGTGGCTGGTGCCGCATCCGGCGTTGCCGATGCTGCTGCCGGTGCTGCTCACGGCCGCGGTCGCCTTCGGCTGCCTCAATGGTATGATAACCGCGAGCCTGCTCCGCCGACTCAACCAAGACACCCGCGACCCGCGAAGATCCATGCATGAGTAAGCCCCGCATCAGCCCCGGCGATCGCCTCGGCATGACGCTGTTCATGGCAGCCGCACTGCACGGCGCCGTGCTGCTGGGCGTCGGCTTCACCATGCCCCTCGGTGAGCGCGACACGCCGCCCCTGATCGAGATCACGCTGGCGCAGTCACCCACGGACGAAACCCCGGATGACTACGATTTCCTGGCGCCCGACGACCAGGACGGCGGGGGAACGGCCGACGAAGCCATGCGGCCGGCGGAGCCCAGCTCCCTCCTGCCCGACCCGCGCGACATGAGCGATCTGGTTTCCGCCGCGCCCACGCGACGCCCGGACCCGGCCGCCGACGACACCCGCACCGTCACTACCGACGACGCGGAGACGGCCGTGCCGGAACCCGAGCAGAATGACCCACAACCCGACCACGCCCCCAACCGCGACCTGGTGGATGCCGACGAACAGGTCGCCCGGGATATCGCCGATACCTCCCGCAGCATCGACTGGAATGCGCGCTACCCCTCCCAGCAGCGGATCAACGCCCGCACCCGCGCACACCACGCCGCGGCCTACATGCAGAACTGGATCGAACGCATCGAGCAGGTCGGCAACCTCAACTACCCGGACGACGCACGGCGCCAGCAGCTCTCCGGGCGCATGATCGTGGAGGTCACGCTGGACCCCGACGGCAGCGTCGTGGAGGTGAGACTGCTCGAACGCTCGCCCCACCAGCTGCTGGACGAATCGGCGAAGCGCGTGGTCGAGCTCGCCGGGCCGTTCGAGGCCATTCCGGAGGAGGTGCTCGACGGCAAGGACCAGCTGGTGATCACCCGGACCTGGGAGTTCGTCAGCGGCGGTGAGCTGGAAGCGAGGTGACTGTGCTTGAGAAGGCACCTCCCGGTGACGGATACTGAGCCCATGGACGAACATGCATCCCTGACCAATCACTTTCTGATCGCCATGCCCACGCTGGAAGATCCGAACTTCCATCAGACCGTGGCGTACATGTGCGAGCACAATACCGAGGGCGGCCTCGGCATCATCATCAATCGCCCCACCGACGTGACCCTCGGCGAGCTGCTGGAACACCTGGACATCACCCCGGCGACCGCGGAGATCGCCGGCAGGACCGTCTACATGGGTGGTCCGGTTCAGCGCGAACGCGGGTTCGTCCTGCACAGCCCCGATCAGCAGTGGGATTCGAGCCTGCAGGTCTCCGAGCAGGTTTCGGTCACCACCTCCCGCGACGTGCTGGCCGCCATTGCCGAGGGCAAGGGGCCGGAGCGCTACCTGGTCGCCCTTGGCTACGCCGGCTGGGAGCCGGGGCAACTCGAGGAGGAGCTGGCCCAGAACGCCTGGCTCAACGGACCCGCCGATCCGGAGATCATCTTCTCGCGCGGCGCTGGTGAACGCTGGCAGGCGGCCGCCGCGCTGCTCGGGGTCGACCTCACGCTGCTGTCGTCGGACGCCGGGCACGCGTGACCGGGTCGACGCTGCTCGGCTTCGACTACGGCCGCCGCCGGGTCGGCGTCGCCGTCGGCGAGACCATCACCGGTGCCGCCCGTCCGCTGGTGACGGTGGACTGCCCGGCCGAAGGCCGCCCCGACTGGGATCGCATCGAGAAGCTGATCCGCGAGTGGCAGCCCACAGCCGTGGTTGTGGGGCGCCCCGAACACGCAGACGGCACCAGCAACGCGGTCACCCAGGGCGCGGAGCGGTTCGCACGGCAGCTGCAGGGGCGTTTCGGGCTCACCGTCCACCTGGTGGACGAGCGGCTCAGCTCGCGCGCTGCCGAGGAGCGGCTTGCCGAGACGGGCAGACGGCGCCGTCGCGGTCGCGGCCCGGACCCGGCCGTTGATATGATGGCCGCCTGCATCATTCTCGAAACCTGGTTAGCGGATCACTCCCCATGACGACACTTGCCTCGGTGGACACGCTGGTGCAGCAGATGAGCGACGACCTGCGCGCCGAGTTGAAACGGCGGCAGGTGGACGCCCCGGCAATCATCGGCATCCACTCCGGCGGCGCCTGGATCGCCGAAGCGCTGCACCGGAAACTGGCGCCCGAGACGCCCCTGGGCACCCTGGACATCGCCTTCTACCGGGACGATGTGGGCACCCGGGGCGTGCACCCGCAGGTACGGCCGTCGAACCTGCCCTTCAGCGTGGACGACCGGGACATCATCCTCGTGGACGACGTGCTCTACAGCGGCCGCACGGTCCGTGCGGCCCTGAACGAGATCTTCGACTTCGGCCGCCCGCGGCGGGTCCTGCTCGCCGTGCTCGTGGACCGGGGTGAACGGGAGCTGCCCATTGCCGCCGACGTGGTGGGCGCACGCATCACCCTCAGCGACGGCCAGCGGGTGAAACTGCACGGGCCCTCACCGCTGGAACTCACCATTCAGGACGCCGCATGAACGGACGCGACATTCAGCTGGACGAACACGGGCGGCTGCGACACTTTCTCACCACGGAGGGGCTGCCGCGGGACCTGCTCGAACGCATCCTCGACACCGCCGGCTCGTTCACGGGCGTGATCGAGAAATCCATCAAGACCGTCCCCCTGCTCCGGGGCCGCACCGTGATCAACCTGTTCTTCGAGGCCAGCACCCGGACCCGCACCACCTTCGAGCTGGCCGCCAAACGGCTGTCGTCCGACGTGCTCAACATCGATGTCGCCACGTCGGCCACCTCCAAGGGCGAGAGCCTGCTGGACATGCTGCGCAACCTCGAGGCCATGCAGTGCGACATGTTCGTGGTGCGCCACGCGGAGAGCGGCGCCGCTCACTTCATTGCCGAACACGTGGGCGACGACGTGGCCGTGATCAACGCCGGCGACGGCCGCCACGCCCATCCCACCCAGGCCATGCTGGACATGTACACCATCCGCCGCCACAAGGGCGCTTTCGAGCCGCTGCGGGTGGCCATTGTCGGAGACATCCTCCACTCCCGGGTGGCGCGCTCCCAGATCCACGCCCTCAACGGCCTCGGTGCCGGTGAGGTGCGGGTGGTGGGACCGCGCACTCTGCTGCCCCGGGACGTGGAGCGCCTGGGCGTGCACGTCTACCACGACATCACCGAGGGCCTGCGCGACGTGGACGTGGTGATCACCCTGCGCCTGCAGCGCGAGCGCATGCGCGGGGCCCTGCTGCCCAGCGAACAGGAGTACTATCAGCTCTACGGCATCACCGAGGAGCGCCTGGCGCTGGCAAAGCCCGACGCCATCGTCATGCACCCCGGCCCCATCAACCGCGGCGTGGAGATCGAGTCCGCGGTGGCCGACGGCGAACGCTCGGTCATTCTCAATCAGGTGACCAACGGCATCGCCGTGCGCATGGCGATCATGTCCATGTGCCTGGAAGGACGCGGCACGCCCGCCGAGGAGGACGCATGAGCGGCAGCACGCTGATCCGCGGCGGGCGGATCGTGGACCCGGCTGAGGGCGTGGATCGGATCGCCGACCTCTATGTCGCGGATGGCCGTATCATTGGCCTGGACACGCCCCCCGACGGTTTCCAGCCGCAGGAGACCATCGACGCCGCCGGCAAACTGGTGATCCCGGGGCTGGTGGACCTGGCCGCGCACCTGCGTGAACCGGGAGCAAAGCACAAGGCGGATATCGTCCACGAACTCCACGCCGCCGCGGCCGGCGGCATCACCACGGTATGCGCGTCACCGGCCACGCAGCCGGTGATCGACAGCACCGCCGTGCTGGAGCTCGTGCAGGGCCAGGCCGAGAAAGCGGGTGCCAGCCGGCTTGCCCCGCTCGGGGCCCTGACCGCAGGCCTGGAGGGGGAGCACCTGAGCCAGATGGCCGCGCTCACCCGTGCGGGCTGTGTTGCCGTCAGCGACGGCGGCCGGCCCGTCGGCAATCGGCTGGTCCTGCGGCGCGCGCTGGAATATGCGGCGACCTACGGCATCACGGTCATGCTCACCCCCCAGGACCCCGACCTGACCTCCGGCAGTGCGATGCACGAAGGCTGGGTCGCCACCCGGCTCGGCATCGCCGGCATCCCGGTGGCGGCGGAAACCACTGCCCTGGCCGTCGCCCTGGCGCTGGTGGAGGAGACCGGGGCGCGGGTGCACTTCAACCGGCTGTCCTCCGCCAGGGGCGCGGCCATGGTTGCCCGGGCGCGCCGGGAGGGGCTGCCGGTCAGCGCCGATGTGGCCATGCATCAGCTGTTTCTCACGGAAATGGACGTCAGCGGCTTTGCCAGCCTCTGCAACGTCATGCCGCCGCTGCGGGGCGAGAGCGACCGCTCCGCCCTGCGCCGGGCGGTCGCGGACGGGACCATCGAGGCGGTGTGCTCCGATCACCAGCCCCACGACACCGACGCCAAGGCCGCACCGTTCGTGGCCGCCGAGCCGGGCATCTCCGGGCTCGACACGCTGCTGGCGCTGGCACTGCGGCTCCACGACGAGAACCTCCTGCCCCTGCCCGACGCCATCGCCCGGGTCACCAGCGGCCCCGCGGGCGCCCTGGGCCTCGCGGCCGGCACGTTGCGCCCGGGCGCCCCTGCCGACCTCTGCGTTGTCGACCCTTCCGCCCCGTGGTGGCTCACCACCGAGACCATGAACAGCCGCGGACACAACACCCCGATGCTGGGCTGGGAGCTGACAGGGCGCGTCGCGCGGACACTCATGGACGGTGTCACCGTCCATCGGACCGCTTGACCACCGTCCTCGCCAACACGGCACTTCCCGGCGGCGGCCGGCTCCTGCGTGTCGCCAGCAACTGCGCCGGGGAGGCACGGCCGGGCCACTGGTTCCGCCTCGCCCTGTCGGGTCAGGAGCACTGCCTGGGCGTACTGGATGCCTCACCGCGGGAAGGCTGGCTCGCCTTCCAGGCACCGTCGGCACTGGCGGACGCGGTCCGCGGCACACCCTGCAACAGTGACGGGCCCCACGGCAGTCCGCTCCCGGATGCCGGGGGCGAGCGGCAGCGAGTGCTGGTGTGTGACGAGATGGGCCTGCCCGCGGTGCTGTTCGCCGCCGCCCGACGAGACCCCGTCACACTGGCGCTCATCGCCCTGGACAGCGAGGTTCCCGACGTCCGTCTGCGCCCCTCACGCTTCGTGCTGACGGGATTCGATGCCGGCGCCATCGCCGGCATCGGTGCGCTGGAGGATGCCGGAATCCCCAGCAGGGTTGCCCACCCGGCCCCGCTGCCGGGCTGTCAGGAAGGCGTGCTATCAACGCTCGTGGATACGTGGCTGTCGGCGCAGCCTGCGCAGGCGCGCTGGCAGCTGGCAGTCACCGTGATCGGCTGCACGGTGCATGTGGACGCCGTCATAGCGACACTCCGCGGCCGCGTCGGCGAGCACCATGCCTGCCCGCTGCCGGGGTAACCCCGGCGCGGCCCGCCGCCCGCAACCGCGACACCACCACCACCGAGGGACGTCCCGGGTCAGTGCAGAACACTTGACCATACGGAAGAGTATGGTAAAACGTCAGCTAACCTGATGGTGATCCCCACCCGCTCTGCGGAACAGACACATCATGGCATTCGCCCGCGGCGGAGCCGCGGGAACGCAGTCGTGTTACGCCTCGTCATACCACCGAGCCGTGACCGGGAGGAAGATTATGTTTTCTGCACTGATGAACGTCATGCGCGCCAAGAACATGCTGCCGCGCATCTCCGACACCGAGCGCCAGGCCCTGGAGGCCGGCACGGTCTGGATCGATGGCCAGCTCTTCTCCGGCAACCCGGATTTCAAGGGCATGATGGCCGAGTCCTACAATCAGCTCTCGGACGAGGAGCAGGCCTTCCTCGACGGGCCGGCTGAAGAGCTCTGCCAGATGATCGACACCTACGAGGTGGCCCGCACCCGCCGCGCGCCCGACGACGCCGTCGAGTTCATCAAGAAGCAGGGCTTCATGGGGATGATCATTCCCCGGGAGTACGGCGGCAAGGGGTTTTCCACCCTCGCGGTCTCCTCGATCATGGCCAAGGTCAACAGCTATTCGTCCACGGTGGGCACCTTCGTGGTGATCCCGAACTCGCTGGGCGCAGCCGAGCTGCTCAAGCACTACGGCACCGACGCGCAGAAGGACCACTACCTGCCGCGCCTGGCCAGTGGCGAGTACGTGCCTTGCTTCGGGCTAACCGAACCCACCGCCGGCTCCGACGCCGCCTCCATCAAGGCCGAAGGGGAAGTCTTCAAGGACGACGCCGGCGAGGTGAAGATCCGACTGAACTTCCGCAAGCGCTACATCACCCTGGCGCCGGTGGCGAACCTCATCTCCCTGGCGTTCCAGATGCACGACCCGGACAACCTGCTGGGCAAGGGCGAGTACCCGGGCATCACCGTGGTGATGCTGCACAAGGGCACGCACGGCCTGCACAACGGTGACCACCACATGCCGGTGGGCGAGGGCTTCTACAATGGCCCGATCATCGGAGAAAATGTCGTATGCTCGCCGGATCAGATTATCGGCGGTGCCGAGTACGCCGGCCAGGGCTGGCGCATGCTCATGGAGCAGCTCGCGGGCGGTCGCGCCATCTCCCTGCCCGCGGGCGCCATCGGCGGCATCAAATCCACTGCCGCGGTGACCGGTGCCTACTCCATGGTGCGTCACCAGTTCGGCATCCCCATCGGGCTGATGGAGGGCGTGCAGGACAAGGTGGCAGGCATCGCCGCCATGGCCTACATGTTCGAGGGGGCGCGGGTGTACTCCTGCTCCGCCATCGACGGCGGCGAACAGCCGCCGGTGATCTCGGCGCTGCTGAAGTCCAGCAGCACGGAAATGGTACAGCGGCTGCTCACCGACGGCATGGATGTCTTCTCCGGCGCCGGCGTCATGCAGGGACCGAACAACATCCTCGCCTCCGGCTACCACGGTGCCCCTGTGGGCATTACCGTGGAAGGCGCCAACATCATGACCCGGACCCTGATCATCTTCGGTCAGGGGGCGACCCGCTGCCATCCCTACGCCCTGCCACTGGTCAAGGCCATCGAGGACGGCGATGCCACGGCGTTCCGGCAGCGGCTACTGGGCTGGCTCGGCCACACCGCGAGCAACTGGGGCCGCACCAAGGTGCGCGGCCTCACCCGCGGATTCAGTGCCGGCAGCCCTGTGTCCGGCCCGACGGCCACCTACTACCGCCGGCTGGCCTGGGCGTCGTCCCGTTTCGCACTGCTCACCGATCTGGCCATGTACTTCATCGGCGGCAAGCTCAAGGCCAAGGGCAACCTCACCGGCCGCTTCGCCGACGCCCTCACCTGGCAGGTGCTGGCCCTGTCCGCGCTACGCCGCTTCGAAGCCGAAGGCCGTAAGGACGAGGACCTGCCGGTGGTGCAGTACGCCTGTGAGCACGCTCTGGCGAAGATCCAGGAGGCATTCGAAGGCATCCACGCGAACTTCGACGCCCCGGTGGTGGGATGGTGGCTGCGCAAGCCGGCAGCCTTTTTCCTGCGGATCAACCCGCTCTCCCAGGGGCCCAGCGACAAGCTGATCGCCCCCACGGCCGCTGCCATCCAGGCGCTCAACGACCAGTACCGGCGCATTACCAACGGCGTCGCACGGGCATCGGAGAGCGCCCCGGGCGCCGGCCGACTGCTGAAGGCGTTCCGGCTGCACCAGGAGGCGCAGCCGATCATGGCCAAGATCCAGAAGGCGCAGAAGCAGCGGAAGCTGTCCCGCGGGCTGGCCTACGAGATCATCGCCGAAGCACGGGAGACGGGCGTAATCACGGAGACGGAGGGCCGGCAGCTGCAGCAGGCCAACGATGCCGCCATGGCCGCCATTGAGGTGGACGTGTTCACCGCGGACGAGTACTTCGGCTCCACGGCGCTGCCGTCCCACGGTGAAGCGGAGCACCGCCCCGCCGCCAACGCCTGACCCAGGCGCATGGCGATCGACCTGGCCCCGGGACGGTTCCCGGGCCAGGCCCCCCCTTGAAAAACACCGCGGCTTGCGCCAGATCCTTATACAGGCAGAGACGACGCGAGGAGTTGTGACAATGCATCTGCAGATCAATCCGGCCCAGGGAGTCACGGTTTCGGAGGCACTGGAGGCGCACCTCCGGCAGCGCCTGGAAACCATCGAACGGCGCTTCGGTGACCGCCTCACCCGCATCGAGGCGTATTTCACCGACGTCAACGGGCCGAAAGGCGGCATCAACAAGCAGTGCAAGCTGGAAGCACGCCCCCGCGGACTGGACCCGGTGGCTGCAGAGCATCTGTCGGAGAATGCCTACGACGCGGCATCCGGCGCCGCGGACCGGCTGGAGAAGGTACTGGACAAGCGGTTCGGGAAACTGGAGAACCGGCCCTGACACCCGCGGGCGCCAGGACCAACGCGCGGCGGCTCAGAGGGTAATACCCTCGTCCCGCCGCCGATCGGGAACATCGGTGGGGACCTCGATCTCCTGTTCCTCACCCTGATCCAGGTAACGAATCCGGGCCCGCTCGCCGGAGGGGGTCTCCCGCACAAGGTCCAGGAACGCCATGGGCGTTTCGGGCGTCTCGTCGTTCACGGCAATGATGAGGCTTCCCTCCCTCAGCCCGACGTGAGCCGCGTGACCACGCACCCCGCTGACGATCACGCCAGCCTGATCGCCGATGTCCAGCGCATCCCGGAGGTCGTCCGTCGCCTCGACGACCGTAATGCCCAGCGCGGTCACCACCTGATCGTCCTCGATGCCCTCATACTCGAGATCCTGTCCCGCCTGCAGAATCTCCGGCGACACCAGAATGCGTGCACCGCTACGCACCGCCAGAGCCAGGGCATCGCTGGGGCGCGAATCCACCAGCACGGGTTCCCCGCGCCCGGCGACGCTGAGCTCAAGCATGCCGTAGTAGATGCCGTCGGCGAGGTCGTCCACGAGCACCCGTTCGAGCGTCGCATCGAGGCCGTCGAAGACGTTGTCGATGAGGTCGTGCGTCTGCGGCCGCGGCACCGGCACGTCCTGCTGCGCCATGAGAATGGCGCGCGCCTCGGCCAGCCCGATGCGGATGGGAACCACGTCGCCGGATTCCGGCTCCCGCAGCAGCACCAGCGGTGTGCCGCCGGCACGATCCACACCGATCGTGGCCAGTTCCACGGGCACCATGTCGTCCGGATCCATGGCCAGATCGCGGGCGTGGGCCCCGCTCAACACGGCGACCAGTACGACCATCAGGACCAGGGCTACATCCCGGCGATACATCCCGCAGCGCATCAAGACCTCCCGCGACTGACTGTCGCACGCGAACCGGACCCCCATCCTCCCACCGAATCTACCCCGGGGGAACCTGCAACCGCTCCAGCGCCGCGCGCAGCGGCTCCGGAATGGGCACCGAGCGATTCTCGGTGCGATCCACGAAGACGTGCACGAACTGGCCGTGGGCGCAGAGCTCCGCCTCGCCCGCACGAAATATCCCCACGCCGTACTGCACGGAGCTGTTGCCCAGGCGATCCACCCGCAGCCCGGCCTCGACCGGTTCCGGGAACGCGATGGGCCGGTGGTAGCTGCAGCTGGAACTGACCACCAGCCCCACCACCGGTGCGCGATGAATGTCCAGGCCGCCCTCTTCGATGAGATAGTGATTCACGGCGGTATCGAAGTACGAATAGTAGGTCACGTTGTTCACGTGCCCGTAGACGTCATTATCCATCCAGCGGGTGGTGATATCGCGGAAGACCCTGTAATCCTGTCGTCCCGGCGTTTCGCTCGCGCCCATGATGACTCCTGTTCATTGCCTGAAAGGACTGCCGATGAATTTCGAAGAATACCGACGCCATGATGCCACGGCCCTGGCGCAGCGCGTCAGCGCAGGGGAGATCACCCCGACCGAGCTGCTCCGCCTCGCGACGGACCGTGCCGAGGCAACGGGCACGCAGCTCAACGCGATCAACCGCCTGCTCCCCGAACGCGCACAGCGGCGTCTGGAAGCTCCACTGGCGGGGCCGTTCGCCGGAGTGCCCTTTCTGGTGAAGGACCTGGCCCAGGACGTGGGTGACGAACCCACCAGCATGGGCAGCCGGGCGTTCGCTAACACGCCGGTCCCGGAGGACTCCACGTTCGTCCACCGCGCCGACGACGCCGGACTGGTCCTGTTCGGCAAGACCAATACCCCGGAGCTGGGTCTGAAAGGCATCACCGAGAACGCGGCATTCGGCGCCACCCGCAACCCCTGGGATCGCGATCGCACGCCCGGCGGCTCCAGCGGCGGCGCCGCCGCCGCGGTGGCCGGGGGCATCGTGCCCATGGCCGGAGCGAACGACGGCGGGGGCTCCATCCGCATCCCGGCCGCCTACTGCGGCCTCTTCGGGCTGCGACCGGGCCGCGGGCGGGTCCCCGTCGGGCCCCGATTCCACGAGATCTGGGAGGGCGCCTCCAGCGATCACGTGCTCACCCGCAGCGTTCGCGACAGTGCCCGCATGCTCGACATCCTGGCGGGGCCGGACATCGGTGCGCCGTTCCATGTTGCGCCACCGGAACGCCCCTACAGCGAAGAGCTGCAGCACGCCCCCGGCCGGTTGCGGATCGCGTTCAGCACGCGCTCGCCCATCGGTACGGAGGTCGACCCCGCCTGCCGGGAGGCGGCGGAAAAGACGGCCCGGCAGCTCGAGGCGCTCGGCCACACGGTGGAGGAAACGGAGCCGGCGATCGACGGCATGGCGCTGGCGCGCTGCTACCTGACCCTCTATTTCGGCCAGGTGGCGGCCATGGTGGCCGACGGGCGCCCAAGCGATTTCGAGCTGGACACGCGCGCACTGGCGATGCTGGGCCGGGCGCTCACCAGCGGGGAGTACGTGAGGGCGCACCAGCAGTGGAACACGTTCGGCCGCGCCCTGGGGCGCTTCTTTCAGGACCACGACCTGTACCTGACGCCCACCACCGCCGCCCCACCGGCGCGCATCGGCGAGCTGGAGACCCCCCCGGAGCGAACAGCTCGCCCTGCGCCCGCTGCTCAGGCTGAACGCCGGTCGGCTGCTCATGAAAACGGGGGTGGTGGACAAACTCGCGTTCCGTAGTCTGGCGCGCACGCCCTTCACGCAACTGGCCAACCTGACCGGCACACCGGCCATGTCGGTGCCACTGCACTGGAGCGACGCCGGCCTGCCCCTTGGCAGTCAGTTCATGGCGCCGGTGGGCGGCGAGGGCCTGCTGCTGCGGCTCGGCGCGCAGCTGGAGCATGCACACCCGTGGTGGGACCGCCTGCCTCCGGGCTAACGATCGTCATCCGCCAGCCGCATGTCATCCGCGGCGGCGGCGTACTGTTCCTGGCGATCGTCGGCGCCGAGCTTCGCCTGCAGGCGCACCTCGTTGGCGGAGTCGGCGTAGCGGATGGCATCGTCGTAGGTGATCCGGCCTTCCTGATACAGCCGGTAGAGGTGCTGGTCGAAGGTCTGCATGCCATGCTCGTTGGAGCGCTTCATGATGTCCTTGAGCTCGTGCACTTCGCCGGCGCGCAGCTTGTCCTGCACCAGCGGCGTCCCCAGCAGCACTTCGATCGCCGGCACGCGCCCGCTGCCGTCCGGGGTCGGCACCAGCTGCTGGGCCACCACGCCCTTGAGGTTCAGGGAGAGATCCATGAACAGCTGGTTCTGCCGCTCCGGCGGGAAGAAGTTGACGATCCGGTCCATGGCCTGGTTGGCGTTGTTGGCGTGCAGGGTGGCCAGGCACAGGTGGCCGGTCTCGGCGAAGGCGATGGCGTAGTCCATTGTCTCGCGGGTGCGGATCTCGCCGATGAGAATCACGTCCGGCGCCTGGCGCAGCGTGTTCTTCAGCGCCACCTCGAAGGAGTCGGTATCAATGCCCACCTCGCGCTGGGTGATGATGCAGCCCTGATGCTGGTGGATGAACTCGATGGGGTCTTCGATGGTGACGATGTGTCCGGTGCTGCTCTGGTTGCGGTGGCCGATCATGGACGCCAGCGACGTGGACTTGCCGGTGCCGGTGGCGCCGACGAACATCACCAGACCGCGCTGGGTCATGGCGAGATCGCGCAGAATCGGCGGCAAACCCAGTTCATCCAGCTGCGGGATGGTGGTCTCGATCCGCCGCAGGACCATGCCGGCGTGGTTGCGCTGGTAGAAGGCACTGACGCGGAAGCGCCCCAGCCCCTTGGCGCTGATGGCGAAATTGCACTCGCGGCTGTTCTCGAACTCCCGTCGCTGCGCGTCGGTCATGATGGCAAGCACCAGCTGGCGCGCCTGATCCGGCGACAGCTTGCCCTTGGTCACCGGCGCGATACGGCCGGCGATCTTCATTGACGGCGGCATGCCCGCCGTGATGAACAGATCAGAGGCCTTCTTGTTGACCATGAACTCGAGCAGGGCGTTGAAGTCCATTGCGATCTCCCTGGGCCTAGGCGAACAGGTCCTTGTTGGCGGCCTTGTTGCGGGCGTCCTGCTTGCTGATCAGC
>SLBZ01000092.1 GCA_007126095.1 Aquisalimonas sp. | reverse complement strand
GGCTCACTGGGCTCACTGGGCTGACGCGACAGCGAGGAGACGATTCTGGATACTCTTACCCACGCGTTGAGCGGGGCGCTGGCCGGTCGTGCCACGGCACCCCGCCAGGCCCGGCCGGATCAGCTGTCACTGCGCGAGCGCACGTGGATCGGCCTGCTTGCCGGTGCCGCGCCCGATATCGACATCGTCTTCACGCTTTTCGGCCACGTCAGCTACCTGGAGAACCACCGGGGCATTACTCACTCGCTGCTGCTGATGCCGCTGTGGGCGTGGCTGCTGGCGGCCCTGTGTGCTGTGGCGCTGGGGCGCCGGTACACGTGGCGCGCCTATTACGGCGTCATCCTGCTGGCGCTCTTCGTTCACATCCTGGGTGACCTCATTACCAGTTACGGCACCCAGATCCTGGCCCCATTCAGCAACTGGGCGCCCGGCTTCAACACCACCTTCATCATCGACCCGTGGTTCAGCGGGGTACTGCTGGCCGGTCTGGTGGCGAGTCTCTACTGGCGCCCGCGTGTCGGCGCTGCGCTAGGGTTGGCCGCGGTGACGGCGCTGGTTCTGTTTCAGTACACCCAGTACCGCACCGCGGTGGGCGTGGCGGATGGCTGGGCCCGGGCGCAGGGGTATTCGCAGTACACCGCCGAGGCCTACCCCCAGCCGTGGTCGGCGTTCAACTGGAAGCTCGTGGTGGACCACGGCGATGTCTACGACATGGCGCGGGTGAATCTGCGCCGCGACACGGCGCCCGCCGACCCCGGGGACGACGCCGGTTTGCTGCGCCGGCTCTGGGCATCCTATCCGCCGGTGGCCGAGGCCGAGTGGGAGCGGTTCGCGCACTTCGGTGACGCGTCGGTGGAGCCGCTGGCACGGGACGTGTGGGCCCAGGACGAGATGGCTTTCTTCCACTGGTTCGCGAGCTATCCGGCGCTGCGGCAGGTGGATCAGCGCAATGGCGATCAGTGTGTCGTGTTCGAGGACCTGCGCTTCCGGCTGGAGGGCATGGATTCGCCGTTTCGTTACGGCATGTGCCGCGGATCGGCAGACGGCGGCTGGGCGCTGTATCGTATGCTCGACAACGGCGGGCGGCGCCCGCTCGAGTGAGGCGCACCTCGTGAACCGATGCAGGAGGCAGGTATGAGTGTCGCCGAGGGCGAAGCAACTACGCAGGAGAAGGCGCGCGCGCCCAAGCGCGAGATCTTCGGCTGGGCGATGTTCGACTTCGCCAACCAGGCGTTCACTCTGCTCATCATCACCGTGGTCTTCGGTGACCTCTTCACCACCGTGATTGTGGGCGACCGCGGCGACGATTACCGCCTGGGCAATCTGCTCTGGAGTCTGGCGCTGGCGTTGAGCTACTTCATGGTGGTGGTCACCGGGCCCGTGTGTGGCGCGGTCATGGACTACTCCGCCAGCAAGAAGCGTTTTCTGTTCGTCAGCTACATCGCCACTGTGGTTGCCACCGGGCTGCTGGTGTTCGTCGAGCCGGGGGACATCCTCCTGGGGCTGGTCCTGATCATCGCCTCCAACTTCGCCTACTCCATCGGCGAGAACTTCATCGCCGCGTTCCTGCCCGACCTCGGGCCTTCGCGGGACCTGGGCAAGATCTCCGGTTTCGGCTGGGCGCTGGGCTATATCGGTGGCCTGTTCGCCGCCGCGTTCACGCTGGCGTTCCTCGGCGACGCCACGGCGGAGAACTTCGATCGCATTCGCTGGGTGGGCCCGTTCGCCGCCGGCTTCTTCCTGCTGGCGGCCATTCCCACGTTCGCGTTTCTGCGTGAGCGGGGTGTCGCACGGCCGCTGCCCGTGGGCGCGAGCTACGTCAGCCTCGGGTTCGGGCGAATTCGGGATACCGTCCGGGACATCGCCCGGTTCCGCGACCTGGCGACTTTTCTCACGTCGCTGCTGTTCTCCATGGGCGGGATCTACATCATCATCACCTTCGCCTTTATCTACGGGGCGCAGGTGATCGGCTGGGATGAGCACATCCGCAACATCATGTTCATCATCGTCCAGATCACCGCGGCCATCGGCGCGCTGGGCTTCGGCTTCCTGCAGGACCGTCTCGGTGCCAAGCGGACCTACATCGGCACGCTGACGTTGTGGGTCCTCGCCATCCTCGCCATCTGGGGGACGCCGGAGGTGACCGAGTTCATCAACGACACCTTCGCCGTGGACTGGGAGGCGCAGCACCTGTTCCTGGTGGTGGGCTGCCTCGCGGGCGTGAGTCTCGGATCCAGTCAGTCGGCCAGCCGCACCCTGGTCGGGCTTTTCTCGCCGGAGGACAAGGCCGCCGAATTCTTCGGGTTCTGGGGTCTGGCGAACAAGCTCGCGGGCATGTTCGGCATCGTCGCGCTCGGTCTGCTGCAGTCCGTTGTGGGACTGCAGGGGTCCATTCTGCTGTGTGCGTTCCTCTTCCTCGTGGCCATCGCGATCTGCGTGCCGGTGAACCAGGCGCGCGGCCAGCGGGCGGCGGCGCGCTGGGATGAGGGTGAGGGCTGAGCCACTGCGCAGGCGCCGGGCGCATCGGTTAGAGTAGAAAGCGCAATCGACGCATTTGTACAGGAAACCATCGGGAGCGGCATGAACAGACCCCGTCTCGCAATCATTGCAGGCACCTCGGAGAACGCCCGCGAGGCGGAGGCGGCGCTTCTGGCGCAGTACGACACGGTGCCACCGGAGGAGGCGGACGTGCTGGTGGCCCTCGGGGGCGACGGCCTCATGCTGCGCACCCTCCACAAGTACATGACCCTCGGCAAGCCGGTGTTCGGCATGAACTGCGGCAGTGTCGGCTTTCTCATGAACCGCCTGCAGAGCGAAGGGCTGTACGAGCGCCTCGCCAACGCCCAGCCCGTGACCATCAAGCCGCTGCACATGCGCGCCCGGACCGCCGGCGGCAACTGGCGCGAGGCGAGCGCCATCAACGAGGTGTCGCTGCTGCGCGAGACGCGGCAGACGGCGCGCGTGCGCATCAAGGTCGATGGCGTGGTGCGTCTGGAGGAGCTCATCTGCGACGGGGTGCTGGTGGCCACGCCGGCCGGCAGCACGGCCTACAACCTCTCCGCCGACGGGCCCATCCTGCCGCTCAAGGCCGGGATTCTCGCTCTGACTTCCATTGTTGCGTTCCGTCCCCGTCGCTGGCGTGGCGCCGTGCTGCTCAACAGCGCCCACGTGGAGTTCGAGATCCTGGAAACGCCGAAACGCCCGGTGAGCGCGGTGGCGGACTTCACGGAGGTGCGCGACGTGCGCTACGTGAGCATCCGCGAGGACCCGGAGCGGGCGCTGACGCTGTGGTTCGACCCGGAGCACAATCTGGAGGAGCGCATCGTCAAGGAGCAGTTCCTGCCGTAATTTCCGGGGCGGCCGTGGTTGCCTGAAAACAGGAAAGGGCTCTTTTTGCGGCGCGCGGTGACCGACTATACTGGGCGCAGCCCGGTCAGGTTTTCACGGGCGTCGGGAGCGCGCATGAGCGGCCACCACCGGGTGCTGATCATCGGTTCGGGGTTTGCCGGCCTGGGTATGGCGATCCAGCTCAAGGCCTACGGCGAGCACGACTTCGTCATCTTCGAGAAGGAAAGCGGCATTGGCGGCACCTGGTGGGTGAATCACTACCCGGGCTGCGCCTGCGACGTGCAGTCGCACCTGTACTCGTTCTCCTTCGCGCTCAATCCGGAGTGGTCCCGGCGCTACGCCACCCAGCCCGAGATCCGCGACTACCTCCAGGGCTGTGCGGACAGCTACGGCGTGCGCCCTCACGTGCGCCTGGAGACCGCCGTCGAGCAACTGCAGTGGGATGACAGCAACCGCTACTGGACGTTGACCGACAGCAACGGGGTGACCTGGACCGGCGACATCGTCGTCTCCGGCATGGGCGGGCTGTCGCGCCCGGCGTACCCGGATATTCCCGGAATCGAGCGCTTCCGCGGTCACGCGTTCCACTCCCAGCAGTGGGATCACGACCACACGCTCGCAGGAAAGCGGGTGGCCGTGATCGGGACCGGCGCCTCCGCCATTCAGTTCGTGCCGCAGATCCAGCCGCACGTGGAACGGCTGGATCTCTACCAGCGCACGCCCCCGTGGATCGTGCCCAAACCCGACCGGCCGGTGCGGCCGTGGCAGCAGCGGCTTTACCGGGCCGTCCCTGCGATCCAGCGCGGCGTGCGAGCCGGGATCTACACCCTGCTGGAAGGCCGGGTCCTGCCCTTTGCCATCGCCCCGCGCCTGATGGCGTTGCCGCGGCGACAGGCCCTGGCCCATCTTCGCCGGCAAGTCGCCGACGCGGACCTGCGCCGAAAGCTCACCCCGGACTACACCTTCGGCTGCAAGCGGGTGCTGATTGCCGACGATTATTACCCGGCCGTGTGCGCGGATAACGTCGAGCTGATCACCTCCGGGGTGCGCGAGATCCGCGAGCATGGCGTGGTGGACGCCAACGGCAAGGAACGCCCGGTGGACACGCTGATCTTCGGCACCGGCTTCAGCGCCGCCGATCCGGTTCCCGAGGGCATGATCACCGGCCGTGACGGGCGCGATCTCGGGCGTGAATGGCGCAGTGGCCCCGAGGCCTACAAGGGCACCACCGTGGCCGGGTTTCCCAACCTGTTTCTGCTCATGGGGCCGAACACCGGCCTCGGCCACAGTTCGGTGGTGTACATGATCGAGTCGCAGATCCGTTACGTTTTGGACGCGGTCCGGCAGATGGACCGGCACGGCATCGCCAGCGTCGAGGTGCGGCCGGAGAGGCAGGATGCGTTCAACCGTCGGGTGCAGCAGCGGCTGTCCGGCACGGTCTGGAATACCGGTGGCTGCCGGAGCTGGTATCTGCACCCGGTGAGTGGCCGCAACGTGACCCTGTGGCCCGACTTCACCTGGCGCTTTCGCTGGCAGACCCGACGTTTCGATCTGCCGGCTTACCACTGGATGCCGACAGCGCATCAGCGTCCGGTGATCATGGCGGCGCAGCGAGCCCGGCGGCGGGCCCGCAGTCACTGACGGCGTCGTCACCGTTCAGTCGTCGTCGCTGTCCTGCTCGTCGTCGTCCTCCTCCTCGGCCAAGCGCGTCTCATGGCCAATGATGAACGTCTGCAGCTGCTCGATATCGTGGAAGTCCCGGACGCCCAGGTTGCCGGTGGCCAGGGGTTCGCTGCCGGGGTGGTCGCCATGCAGCCATTGCCAGGTCACCTGACCGGGGTAGATCAGCGTCAGCTCGGTCCACTCCAGTTCCACGTCGCTGAAGTCACCGTCCGCGCGCACCGCGACAATGTCAGCGTCGTCATGGCCCAGCCCGAGGGTCTGGGGCAGGGAGACGCGGTGCCAGCGGGCGCCGACGCCGCCGGAGTGCACGGCGAAGGCCACGTTGTACGTGCCACCGTCCTCCAGGGTCTTGCTGTCCATCGGGTCCGGTGCCTCCAGGGTGCGGATCAGCGTGACGCGCCAGGCACCATCGGTGTACCGCCCCGCGGCCTGGATGGCACCGCGGCTGCCGTGGGGCGGACGAAGGAAGCGCTGCGGGATGACGTCGCCTTCCTGCCAGTCGTGATCCGGGTCGAAATTGACCGCATTGCCCTCGTAGATGTAGTACGGATCATCCTGGCCGTATTCGCGGTCGATCAGCGCGTCCCAGTCCAGGGAGCGGCTGCCCACCTGGTCCGGGTCGAACATGTAACGCGGCTGCCCGGCGTCCTCGTCCCAGTTGTCCGTGAACATGCTGCGGCCCTCGGACGACATCCGGTAGTGCAGCACGTAGCCGTTGTCGGCGTACCCCATGGGGTTGCTGCGATGCGCGCGCCATTGCCACAAATCCAGGAACTTGCCGTCGCGCCGCAGCTGCTCCAGCTCGTCGTCGTCGCGCACGTCCTGCCAGGCCGCCTCGCGCTCGTCGTCGGTGTCCCGTGACAGTGCCAGATACTTGCGCACGTCGCTGCGCCCCATGTCCTCGCCCAGCTTGGGGTGATCCTCCACCTCGTCGCTGTCCGCCTCGCTGGTGAGCGTGCGCATGCCCTGGTGTACGGTCATCCAGCCGCCGATACGCGCGAAGTCGTCCACGGTGCCGTCGTCGAGCATCATGGAGATGCGGTCTTCATACAACCCGTGCTCATCGGGACCCGGGGAGCCGGAGCCGTAGCGCACCCAGTCGCCGTCCTCGTACACCCAGTACTGGTGGTACCAGCTGGGATTGTCCGTGACGTACTCGTAGTGAATCTGGATGTGCGAGTCGTCGTACGCCGCAGAAACACGTAACTGATCGAACAGGTCATCGTCGCCGGGAATGTGGATGTTGCGGTCCCGGTCATCCAGTTGTGCTCCGTTAGCGAGGGCGATGACGGGCAGGAACGCGAGCAGCATGATGGTGGTAACGGGCCGTACGCCGGGCATCGGGAAGCTCCCTGTGTGGTGGAACGTCTGGACTCATCCTATAACGCGTTGTCCCGATGGCAAACCGGCGTGTGGTTACGCCTTTCTGGCGCCCCAGGTAGCCAGGTAGAGGCCGATCAGGATGAGCAGGGCGCCGGCGGCGTGGTAGCCCTCGAGCTGCTCACCGAGCAGTGGCAGTGCCAGCGCGGCAGCGAACAGCGGCATGAGATACATGAACATGCCGGCACGCCCCGGGCCGATCACCCGCACGCCGTGATTCCAGCCAAGATAGGACAGAATGGATGGCAGCGTGGCGACGTACAGGAACGCCGGGATCTGGCTGGTGGTCACAGTGAACGTGTGCCCCCGCGCCAGCTCGACCATGTACAGCGCGAAGATGAACGGCAGGGCCAGCGCCACCAACGCCGTGAGCAGAACCGTCGGCCGCAGCTCCAGGGGGTGGCGACGCAGCAGTACCGAGTAGATGGCCCAGCTGGTGATGGCCACGGTCATCAGCAGGTCGCCGGGAGCGAAGCCGAGCCCGGTGAGCCGGTCCAGGTCGCCCTGGCTGATGATGACCAGCACACCCGGCAGCGCGATGCACAGCCCCAGCCCCTGGCGGGCGGTGAGCCGCTCCGTCGCCGTTGCCCAGGCGGCCAGGGCGATGACCACCGGCATGGTGGCGTTGATCAGCGTGATGTTCACGGCGGTGGTCGTGACGGCCGCCGCGTACAGCAGAGTGTTGAACAGGCCGGCGCTGAGAACTCCTAGCAGTGTCAGCAGCCCCAGGTGTCGGCGAATGACCGGCGCCGATGCCCGCAGATGCGGCCAGGCGAACGGCAACAGGATGATCAGCGCCAGCACCCAGCGCCAGAATGACAGCGCGATGGGCGGGATCTCGCCGACGACACCGCGGCCGACCACGGCGTTGCCGGCCCAGAACAGGACCGCGGCGACCAGCGCGCCGTAAGCCAGGAGTTCCTGTCGTTGCAGGGTTGTCATTGCGTGCCCGGAGCCTTGTGCCGTTGTAAAGCAAGTGCGGGACGAGCGCGTCGGGCCGCCCTGCTCTTGTAGAATCTGTCAGACTGAGTCACCGCGAACCGAAACCGGAAGAGAGAGAACCATGACCGAAGCGAAGCAGCCCTGGACCCAGCCCATGCCCGAGCGGCAGTTTAACCTGATGCGGGACATTCTCGCTGCTCCCAGCCCTGTCGGCCTGGAAGGCGCCATGACGTTCGGCGTGCTCAAGCCCTACTTCGAGAGCTTTGCGCCGAAGGACTGGCACGTGCACCAGTTCAAGGGGCACGCTGGCGTCGTGCTGGATACCCATCCGGGGCGTGATGACCTGTTCAGCATCATGATCATCGGCCACGCCGACAAGATCCGCATGCAGGTGCGCTCCATCGGTGATGACGGCAAGATCTGGATCAACAGTGACTCTTTTCTCCCCATGACGCTGGTCGGCCACGAGGTGAAGCTGTTCAGCGAAGACCCGAAGCAGCCCGGCAGCTACCGCGTGATCGAGGGCGGCACCGTCGAGGCGCTCGGCGCCATCCATTTCGCCGAGAACGCCCTGCGCACCGGCGAGAAGGGGATCAAGAAAGAGCAGCTGTATGTCGAGTTGCAGATCCACGGCGAGAACAAGAAGCAGCAGGTGGAGAACCTGGGCGTGCGGCCGGGCGACTCCATCATCCTCAACCGCCCCATCCGCAAGGGCTTCAGCCCCGACACCTTCTACGGCGCCTATCTGGACAACGGCCTTGGCTGCTTCGTGACGGCCGAAGTGGCGCGTCTGGTCGCGGAAGCCGGCGGCACGAGCAACGTCCGGGTGATGTTTGCCATGGCCACCTACGAGGAGATCGGCCGTCTCGGCAGCCGCGTGTTCGCGGGTGAGCTCGAGCCCGATGCCATCATCGGCGTGGACGTGAACCACGACTACGTGGCTGCGCCCGGCATCGGTGACCGGCGGATGCAACCGCTGGAGATGGGTAAGGGCTTCACCCTGGCGGTGGGTGCCATTGCCAGCGAACAGCTCAACCGCGTTGTGGAGTCCGCGGCCAACGCCCACAAGATCCCGCTGCAGCGGGACGTCTGTGGCGCCGATACCGGTACCGACGGCATGGCAGGCGTACTGGCGAGCGTGGACTGCGCCGCCACGTCCATCGGCTTCCCGATCCGCAACATGCACACCATCTCGGAGACCGGCCACACCGGCGACCTGCTGGCGGCGGTCCACGTGATTCACCGCACCGTGGAGTCCCTGGACGCCCTGCCTGATGCGCACAAGGCCTTCCGCGAGAATCACCCGCGCCTGGATCAGGCGGGCGCGCTCGTGCACCAGGGGTCGGAAAAGCCGGACGGCAAGAAGAAGAAAGGAAAGTAGAACGCAGGCCAGTGCTGCGACCTGGCGGCCGGTCAACCGGCCGTCAGGGCAAGGGGGGGCGTCGAGCCGTCTCAGTCGGCGGTTTCGTCCTGCCGGTCGCACTCGCGCAGGCAGTTCGCGTACAGCACCAGGCTGTACTCCCGGAGGTCGAACTGCCGCTGCTGGGCGATGCTCTTCTGGCGGTTCTCGATGACGTCGTCCACGAACTCTTCCACCTTGCCGCAGTTCACGCACACGATGTGGTCGTGGTGGCCGCCATCGGCCAGCTCGAAGCGTGCCTGCCCGCCCTCGAAGTGGTGCCGCAGGACGATGCCGGCGCTCTCGAAATGCGACAGCACGCGGTAGACCGTGGCCAGGCTGAAATCGGAGCCCGAATCGGACAGGCGTCGATACACCTCCTCGGCAGTCAGGTGGTGCTGGCCATCCTGTTCCTGCAGGGATTGCAGCAGCTCCAGCACTTTGACCCGGGGCAGCGTCGTCTTCAGGCCCGCTTTTTTCAGTTGGGGATATTCCATGATTCAGACTCCGGCTGAAACCTGCCGCTTCAGAAATGCGACTTAGACTCAGTCTAGACCATCTTGGCGTTGTTGACGAGGGGGTAGCGGCGGTCAGCGGTCGGCCGAGTGAGCGGCGCGGCTGCGCACACGGACCACCACCTCCATGCCCTCGATTTCCGTGCCCTCCGGCAGCCCGAGATCACCCTGGATCGCCAGGCGGCCCGCGGGGATATCGGACAGCTCACCGGTGTCCATGTTGTAGACGTGGTGATGATCCGCCGTGTTGGAGTCGTAGAGCGTCCGGTCCGGCTCGATCAGCACTTCGTTGATCAGCCCGTGTCGGACGAACAGGCCCAGCGTGTTGTAGACCGTTGCCTTGGAGACGTGACCGTAGGCCGCGTTCACCTGCGCCAGCACCTGATCGGCGGATAGGTGCTGCGGGCGCTGGAACAGCAGATGGGCTATGTCGATGCGCTGCTGGGTCGGCTGAATGCCGAACCGCTCGAGCATCGGTTTCACCTGCTCGTGTGCCAGCGGAAAATGGTGGCTTCGGTTGCTCATGTGCACAAGAATACCATCGTCCTCCGCCTGTTGCGCAATTCCCCTGTGGGTGATGGTGTGCCCGGCGCGAGGAATGTGGCAGCCTGTTGGCGGAATTGGCGAACGGGCCCCGACCACCGACCGTTACGGATAGACGTTGTTCATGCGAAAACTGCTGCTTGTTCTTGCTGCCGGCCTGTTTGTCGTCATTCTCGCGTTCCGTTTCGGCGGTGATTCGCCCTCCGACCAGGGGGTCGGAGACGCACCCGACGAGGAAGATGCGCACCCCGGTGACCGTCGCGGCGCCCTGGTGGATGAAGTGGTGTTCACCCAGGAGTCCGACGTGGGCAAGGTTGCCGGCCTGATCGAAGGCGGCTCCCACCACGTATTCGCCCAGGGGGTCACCAACAACACCGTGTTCAACCGGCTGCGCGATTCGTCGCGCACCGATTACGAAGAAGCCTACGGCACCTCCGGCGAGCTCACCCTCAATCCGGCCGGCCCGGAGCTGGACAACGGCGAGCTCAACCCGTTTGCGGTGCGTGAGATACGCGAAGCCATGAACTGGCTGGTCAACCGTCGGCACATCGCCGAGGAGATCTACGGCGGCCTTGCCGTCCCGCGCACCCTGCCCGTGAACACGGCGTTCCCTGATTACGCCCGCCTTGCCGATACGGCCCGCGCGCTGGAGCTGGAATACGGCTACGACCCCGAGCGTGCGCGCACGGTGATCCGCGAAGAGATGGAAGCCCTGGGCGCGACGCTGGAGCGCGGCCGCTGGATGTACGACGGCCGTCCGGTGCGGCTGAACGTCCTGATCCGCTCCGAGGACGCCCGCAAGCAGGTGGGTGACTACGTGGCCAACCTGCTGGAGGACGAAGGATTCCGGGTCGAGCGCCAGTACCGCACGGCCGAGGAGGCGTCGCGGATCTGGATCGGTGGTGATCCGGCCTCGGGTCGCTGGCACGCCTACACCGGCAGCTGGGTGTCCACCGTGATCAACCGGGACGTCTCCGACAACCTCAGCTTTTATTACACCCCGCGCGGGCGCCCGGAGCCGCTGTGGCAGGCGTACGATCCCGACCCGGAACTGGACGAGATCGCGGATCGCCTGCAACGCCGGGACTACGGCTCCAGTGAGGAGCGACGTGAGCTGATGGCCCGGGGCATGGAACTCGCCATGCATGATTCCGCGCGCATCTGGCTGGTGGATCAGATCAACGCCATTCCGCGTGCCGAGAACGTCGAACTGGCCGCTGACCTGGCCGGGGGCATCGCCGGGTCGCGGCTGTGGCCTTACACCCTGCGCTTCCGTGACCGCATCGGCGGCCGTGTGGTGTTCGCCGCACCGAGTCTGCTGACCGAGCCCTGGAACCCGGTGGCCGGCAGTAACTGGCTGTTCGACACCATGATCAGCCGTGCGCTCAGTGATGCCGCCGTGCTGCCCGATCCGTTCACCGGTCTGTACTGGCCCCAGCGCATCCAGTTCGCGGAGGTCACCGTGCAGGAAGGTGTGCCGGTGGAGCGCACCCATGACTGGCTACGCGTCGATTTCGCCGATGAAATCCGCGTGCCGGAGGACACCCTGATCGACTGGGACGGCGAGACCAGCCGGTTCATTACCGTGGGCGAGAAGCACGAGGACGGCGTCACCGCGCGCACCCGTACGCGGGTGGTCTACGAGGACGACTACCTGGAGCGCCGCTGGCACGATGGCACCCAGGTGTCCATGGCCGATGTGGTGCTGCCCTGGGTTCTCAACTTTGCCCGTGCCGATGAGGCCAGCAGCCTGTTCGACCCCAGTCACATGCCGTCATTCGAGGTGTTCCAGCGCCACTTCCGCGGCTGGCGCATCGTCGGTACGGATCCGCTGGAGATCGAGATCTACAGCGACCAGATCTTCCCGGATGCTGAAACCATCGTCGCCCAGCGCACGCCGTCCGCCCAGCCATGGCATACGCTGGCGCTGGGTATTCTGGCGGAGCGCAGCGGCGAGCTGGCGTTTTCCTCCAACAAGGCGGACCGCATGGAAGTGGACTGGATGAGCCTGATCGCCGGGCCGAGTCTCAATGTCTTGCGCCGAGGCCTGGATACCGCCAGCGAGGTCGGTTTCGTGCCGTACGCGAACGTCCTCTCCGAGCACTTGCGTGAGGGCGAGCCGGAGGCGCGCTACGCCGCCCTGGCCGACTGGTACGCCGAGCGCAACCACTTCTGGGTCGGCGACGGTCCCTTCTATCTGCATGCGGTGTATCCGGTGGAGCGCACCGTGGTGCTGCGCCGGTACGAGGATTTTCCGGACCGCGCCGACAAGTGGTTGCGCTTCACCCGGCCACGCATCCCCGAGGTGGCCATGGATGGTCCGATGACGGTCACGCCGGACGACGACAGTGTGCGTTTCCCGGTGCACATCACCTACGATGGCGAGCCGTACGAGGCGGAGGCGATCGAGCAGGTTCAGTATCTGCTGTTCGACGGCGACGGTCAGCTGCGACACCGCGGCGAGGCCGAGCGTGGTGACGACGGCGAGTGGCGGATTGATCTCGGCCGCGAGGAGCTCGCCGGGCTCGGCTTTGGTGCCAACAGCCTTGAGGTGGCCATCACCTCCCGGGACGTCGCCCTGCCGGCGTTCGCCTCCCACGCCTTCGCCACGGTGCCGGCGGGCACGCAACTGCTGGAGGACGACCTGTGAGTGCGCTGCCTGCCGCAACGCCGGCCCGCACCGGCTGGTTACGGGATCTGCGCCGCATCGCCACCTTTACCGGCAAGCGGCTCATCGCCCTCATCCTCACGGTGCTGGTGGGGGTGTACCTCACCATCCTGATCGCCAACATGGGCGGGCAGGTGGACGATCTGCGCATGCTCCAGATCCGCGCCACCGTCTCCGAACAGGTGCGCGCCGACCCGGCGTTCTTCGATATGCCTTCGGAGGAGCGCAACGAGCTCATCGAGCGGCAGGTGCAGCTGGAGGTGGAGCGGCGGCGCCTGGACGAACCGTTCATGGTCCGCAGCATCGACTACCTCGCCCAGGGCATGCAGCTGGATCTGGGCCGCGCCGAGGAGATGCACAGCGACAGCGGCTCCCGGGAGGTGTATCAGATCATTGTCGAGCGTTTGCCGGCGACGCTGCTGCTGTTCGGCACCGCCAACCTGCTGGTGTTCTTCGTCTCCGTGTGGGCCGCGTTGTGGCTGTCGCGACGCTACGGCAGTCCCGCGGATCGGTCGGTGATCGCGCTGGCACCCAGTTCCGCGGCGCCCGGGTGGTTCTACGGCATCTTTCTGATCCTGATCTTCGCCTTCCTGGTGCCGGTGCTGCCCGCCGGCGGCATGGTGGACATTCCACCGCCGGAGGACAGCTGGGCCTACGCCGCCAGTGTCATGCGCCACATGGTGCTGCCGGTGGCCGCCATGTTCATCTCGTCGATCTTCATCTCCATCTACTCGTGGCGGACATTCTTCCTCATCCACTCCAGCGAGGATTACGTGGAGATGGCGCGGGCCAAAGGGTTGCCGTCGTCGCTGATCGAGCGGCGCTACATCCTGCGGCCGACGCTGTCCCCCATCGTCACGAGCTTCGCACTCATGCTGATCGGGTTGTGGAGCGGTGCCATCATCCTGGAGCAGGTGTTCAACTGGCCTGGCCTCGGCACGCTGCTGTTCCAGGCCATCGGCTACCGGGACACGCCGGTGATCATCGGCTCCGTGGTGATCTTCGCCTACCTGCTGGCGCTGACGGTGTTCCTGCTGGATATCCTCTACGCCATTCTCGATCCGCGTGTGCGGGTGGGCATCGAGGGGGACAACCGATGAATCGCTGGTTGAGCGGCCTGCGCGAGCTGCGGCAGTACCCGTCCGCCATCGGCGGCATGGCGTTGATCGCGTTCCTGATCGGGCTGTCTGTCTATACCGTCATCGTTATTCCCTACTCCCAGGCCCTGGAGCAGTGGCGGGGTGGTGAACAGTGGCAGATGCATCCGGTCAACGCCGGGCCCGTGTGGGCGGATCGCCTGCTGGGCGGCAACAAGCCCGAGACCATTACCGTCAGTAGTGACGACGCCACTGTGGAGGAGCGGACGTTTGACGGCGGTCGGCAGCTGCGCATCCCTCTTGGGTTTGATTTCACCTACGACGACTTTCCCAGCGAAATCAACCTTTTCCTGCAGTCCCGCGGGACGGAGCGGCAGGGGTTCGTGCGCCTGAGCTGGCGGACCCCCGACGGCGACACCATCCCGCTCGGCACCCAGCGCATTGCCAGGGACGACCGCGTGTCGATCTCCCAGAACCGGTCCCTGGAGGGGCGTCTGGGTCAGCCGCCGCACATCGGCCTGTTCGCGGGAGCTGACCCGGGCGACAATCCGGAGCCCGTGGCCGGCCGGTACGAGCTGGTGGTGGATGCCATGCTGTTTGGCGACGACCCGACGCTGAGCGCCGAGCTGGCGGTCTACGGGCGTGTGCACGGTATCGCCGGCACCGACCACCAGCGCCGCGATCTCATGGTGGCACTGCTCTGGGGGACGCCCGTGGCGCTGGCGTTCGGGTTGCTGGCGGCGGTGGGGACCACCGTCACCACGCTGGTGATCGCCGCGGCAGGGGTGTGGTTCGGCGGGTTGGTGGACGCCACCATCCAGCGGCTCACGGAGGTGAACATCATACTGCCGCTGCTGCCGATACTGGTCATGGTCGGCACCCTCTACTCCACCAGTATCTGGCTGATGCTCGGCGTGGTGATTGCGCTGGGCATCTTCAGCGCGGGTATCAAGATGTACCGCGCCATGCTGCTGCCCATCCGGCAGGCGCCCTACATCGAGGCGGCGCGGGCGTACGGGGCGAGCAACACGCGCATCATCATGCGCTACATGATCCCGCGCATACTGCCGGTGCTGATCCCGACCTTTGTCACGCTGATCCCCACCTACGTCTTCCTGGAGGCCTCGCTTGCGGTGCTGGGCCTGGGCGACCCGGTGCTGCCCACCTGGGGCAAGGTACTCAACGACGCCCAGGTGCAGAGCGCGCTGTACAACGGTTTCTATTACTGGGTGGTATCGCCGGCGCTGCTGCTCATGCTCACCGGTCTCGGCTTTGCCATGCTCGGCTTCGCGCTGGACCGGGTGTTCAATCCCCGGCTGAGGACGCAGTAACCATGGTGGAGAAGACCCTGCTCAGCGTGGAGAACCTGCAGCTGCACTACCAGACCCGCCGCGGCATCGCCCGGGCGGTGGATGGCGTGAGCTTTGACATCCGTGCCAACGAGGCGCTGGTGGTGCTGGGGGAGTCGGGCTGCGGCAAGAGCTCCCTGGCGAAGGCGCTGCTGCGCGTGCTGCCGCGCAACGTGCACCGCTTCTCCGGCCGCATCATGCTGGGCGAGACGGATATCATGAACCTGGGCCAGGAGGCGTTCCGCCGCGACGTCCAGTGGACCCGCATTGCCATGGTCATGCAGGCGGCCATGAACGCCCTCAACCCCGTGGTGCGGGTGGGCGAGCAGGTGGCGGAGCCGTTGCGCGTGCACCTGGGGTGGTCGCGGCAGCGGTCACTGGAGCGGGTGGCAAAGACCTTTGAGCTGGTGGGCGTGTCCACCGATTTCCTGCAGCGCTACCCGTTCGAGCTCTCCGGCGGCATGCGTCAGCGCGTCGTGCTCGCCATGGCGCTCGTCACCGAGCCCGAGCTGGTGATCCTCGACGAGCCTACATCGGCCCTGGACGTGCTGACCCAGGCCAGCATCATGAACGTGCTCAAGCGCATCAAGCAGGAGCAGGGCACCAGTTTCATGCTGATCACGCACGACGTGGCCACCTCCAGCGAGATCGCCGACCGCGTTGCCCTGATGTATGCCGGCCAGGTCGTGGAAGTGGCCGATGCCGGCGACTTCTTCCACCAGCCCGCGCACCCCTACTCGCAGATGCTCATGGCCAGCGTGCCGCGGCTGCGCCAGGAAGACGAGCCGGCACATATCCCCGGGCAGCCGCCGGATCTCATCGACGTTCCGGAAGGCTGCCGGTTCGCGGACCGGTGCCCGTCGCGTTTCCAGCGGTGTGACCGTGAGCCGGAACCGTTCCGGGTCTCCGCCCGCCGGCATGTGCGCTGCTGGCTGCACGCCCCCGATGCCACAGGTGGAGGTGACTCATGAGTGCCATGCCCGATACGGCCGCCGCCCCGGCGCAGTCCACGCCGTTGCTGTCGGTGCGGGATCTCCACACGTGGTTCGAGCTGCGGCAGTGGGGGTTTCTGCGGGTCGGCTCCGTGCGCGCCGTGGATGGCGTCAGCTTTGATCTTGCTCGCGGCGAGTCGGTCGCGTTCGTGGGTGAGTCCGGCTGCGGCAAGAGCTCCCTGGCGCGCACCCTGTTGGGGCTGTACCGGCCCACCAGCGGCGACGTGGTCTTTGACGGCCACCACCTGAGTGAGCTCGCGGGCAAGGACATGCAGTGGTACCGCGCCAGTGTCGGCTATGTGCAGCAGGATCCCTACGGCGCATTGCCGCCGTTCATGGATGTCCGCCGCATCCTCGCCGAGCCGTTGCGTATTCACGGCGTCACCGATCGCCAGGAGCAGGAACGGCGGATCCGGCAGGTGCTGGATGAGGTGCGCCTTGGGCCGGCCGAAGCCGTGCTGGAGAAGTTTCCGCACATGCTGAGCGGTGGCCAGCAGCAGCGCGTGGTGATCGCCCGGGCGCTGGTTCTGGAGCCGTCCATGATCATCGCCGACGAGCCGGTGTCCATGCTCGACGCCTCGGTGCGGGTGGAGATTCTCAACCTGTTGCGCCGGATTCAGACGGAGAGGGAGCTGACCCTCGCCTTCATCACCCACGATCTCTCCACCGTGCGCCACTATGCAGACCGGATCTTCGTCATGTATGCGGGGCGCGTGGTGGAACAGGCGCCGGTCAGCGAGTTGCTGGATCACCCGCAGCACCCCTATACCCAGGCCCTGCTTGCGGCCATTGCCGATGTGGATGCGGCCAATGCGCAGCACCAGCGCGAGGTGCCTCTGGGTGAGCCGCCGAGCCTGCTGCACCCGCCGCCGGGGTGCCGCTTTCACCCTCGTTGCCCGCAGGCCATGGCCGGCACCTGCGACGTGGATGACCCGCCCGTGTTCGAGCCGCGCCCGGGGCACCAGTCCGCCTGCTGGCTGCACCGGTAGTGTGGCGCGCGGCCGCGTGGCTGGTGGCGGGGGCGCTGATCGCGCTGGCGGCACTGGCGGTGCTTCTGGCCATGGTCGCCGGCGCCCTGGAGGTCGGCCTGATGCGTTCGCTGCTGGCCTACGCCGCGCTGTTCGCAGGTGTCTTCATCGCCCTGGGCGGCATTCTGCGGCTCCTCAGGGCTGGCTGATGACGCGGTTGCGGCCTGCGTGCTTGGCGGCATAGAGCGCCTGATCCGCCTTGAAGTACAGAGTGTTGAAGTTGATCCCCTTGTCCGGGTGACCGGTCGTGACGCCGATACTGACGGTGAGGGTGGGGCCAGACCGGACCACTGGCAACGGCAGACTCTCCACCGAGCGGCGCAGCCGCTCGCACAGCTCCTGTGCGCCGCATTCGTCCGTCTCGGGCATCAGCAGCCCGAACTCCTCGCCGCCGATACGCGCCAGCAGATCGGTCCGCCGCACCTGCCGGCCCAGGTGCTGAGCCAGGGTGCGCAGAACGGCGTCGCCCACGGGATGGCCATCCTGATCGTTGATGGCCTTGAAGTGGTCTGCATCGATCAGGGCCAGGCTGACCGGTCGCCTGTTGCGTAGGGCCAGGGACAGCGTCTGTTCCATGCGCTGCACCATGGCGCGCCGGTTGGGCAGGCCGGTCAGCGAATCGGTGACGGTCAGCTGTTCCAGCGCTGCCTTCTGGCCGACGACCTTGTCGATGGTCCACAGCAGAACGCCGATGATGGTCAGGACCACAACGCCCAGCGCCACAACGGCAACGGACAGCCAGTGGGTCAGTCGCCGCTGCTCCGCCGCGGCGGCGTGGTTGATCTGGTGCAACTGGCTGTAGATGAACGCCAGGGTGTCCTCCACCTCCATGGCGAGCATGTCCAGTTCCTCGTGCACCTCGGGATGGCCAACGGCGAGCTCCACCAATGCCTCCAGACGCGGCAGGCGCGCGTTGACGTCGTCGAACTCGGCGATGACCGGGCCGTAGTCGGCCGGATCCAGCTCGCGCTGTTCCAGGCCGTGGCGGGTGGTGTGTTCGCGGCTGCGAATGACGGCCAGTGTGGTCAGGAGCTGTTCCCGGTGCTCCGGGCGAGGGTGAGCGAGCAGTGCCTCGGTGTGGTAGCGCAGCATGCTGGTTTCGTGCTGACCGCGGACCAGGTTGCTGGCGAAGGCGGTGTAGTCCGCGCCGATGTAACGGCCGGCGCTGTCGATGAACAGCCACGAGGCCGTCCCCAGCGTCGTCACCAGCAGCGCGAACGCTGCCGTCAGCGCATAGCGCAGCCGGCGGCGCGGGTTCATCGCGCGCGGATCTCGATGATGGCCCACATCCAGTCGGTCATGGCCGTTTCTCCAGCGAGGACTGCCTCTTCCTCGTCCGGTACGATCAGCATCAACGGCCCGAGCATGTCCCTGGGCACGGGCTCCCCCTGGAAGCGGGTAATCAGCAGGAATCCGCGATCCGCCACCTCCTGCGGCTCCAGGAAGATGGTGTAGTCGTCTGCGGCGATGAACCGCATGCGACGCGCGTCGTCCAGCGCATGCGCTTCCACGAACTCCTGCAGTTTAACCCCGGTGAATACGCCTTCCAGCCCCTCGAAGTGGGTGATGTCCGCCTCGTACAGGCCAACGGATTCAATGTCCGCCAGTGACAGGGTTTCGCGTTCGCCACCCTGGACAAGGGTCAGTACGGGGGTGTCGTCGTCCGTCGGGGGCTCGGCGCTCGGTTCCATCGCTCCTGCCACCCCGAAGGCCGGCAGGAGCATGGCGAGAAAGCTGCCGCCGATCCGGCGCGGCATCAGTCCTCTGCTCCCAGGGCCAGGGCGCGGTCGCGGGTGGCCTGCTGGTCGCGCAGACCGCGGGGCGGGCCCCCTGCCTCCGGCCATCCCTGTACGTGCTCCATCAGCAGGTCCGTCAGCATGTCCAGGTGATCGGAGCGGTCGTTGAGGCAGCGGATGTAGCGTAACGACTCGCCGCCGTTTTCCTCGAAATACTCGGCGTTCTCCCCTTCGATCTCCTCCAGGGTCTCCAGGCAGTCCGCAGAGAACCCGGGGCAGATAACGTCCAGCGTCTTCATGCCGGCGCGGGCGAACTCGGTGACCGTCTCGTCGGTATACGGCTTCAGCCACTCCTCGTTGCCGAAACGTGACTGGAACGAGACGATCCAGTCGTCATGGGTGAGTTCCAGTTCCTCGGCAACCAGCCGCGCCGTCTTCAGGCACTGGCAGTGGTAGGGATCACCGTTCAGCAGATAGCGCTTGGGCGTGCCGTGGAAGGAGAACAGCAGTTTCTCGCCACGCCCGTGCGCCTGCCAATGCTCGCGGATGCTGTTGGCCAGGCACTGGATGTAGCGTTCGTCGTCGTGGTACTGACCGATAAAGCGCAGTTCCGGAATCCACCGCCACTGCTTGAGTTCGTCGGCGAGCGCATCAAACGTGGATGCGGTGGTGCTCCCAGAGTACTGCGGGTACATGGGCAGGATCACCAGCCGCTCCGCGCCCTGGTCCCGGAGCTTCTGCAGACCTTCGGCCATGGACGGGCTGCCGTAGCGCATGGCCAGCTCCACCGCAACCGGGCCTTCGAGCCGCTCCGCCAGTCGTTCCCCGATGCCGCGGGTCTGCGCCTGCCCCGTTACCAGCAGCGGCGAGCCGTCATCACTCCAGACTTCACGGTAGGCCGCGGCCGACTTCTTTGGCCGTGTCCGCAGGACGATACCGTGCAGGATGGCGCGCCAGAGGATGCGTGGTAGTTCGATGACTCGCGGGTCCGCGAGGAACTGCGCGAGGTACTTGCGCAACGCGGGCGTGGTCGGGGCATCCGGTGTTCCGAGGTTGGCGATCAGCACGCCGAGACGCGGCGTATCATCGTGGCGGAACCCCTTTTTGGCGGTATAGCGCATGGACGTCTCCGTAGTGACTGATCCGGCGGTGGCGCCGAATACGGGCGAGTTTTGGTAACGGGGTGCGCGGCATCCATGGCCCGGGGGTCGGTCCGCGGAATGCCGTCTACGCGCACGATAAGTTATACAGAACTTATGCGCCAGGCAAATCCGATGGGCCGCATCAATCGTCGGCCATGGCGGCGTTTATCACACCGCCATGGCCGCGATGAACGGGTCAGTCTTCCGTGTAGAAATCCAGATCCTCCACCTGCCCCAGGACGGCGGTGGCGATGTTGGCCAGATGCGCGGCGACGCGCTTGTAGTGGCGCGCGAGCAGGGAGTAGGCCACGGCTTCGTGGAATTCGATTTCGTTCTCGTCGGCGAACAGTTCCTGGATCACCTTGTCGCACTGATGCCGGATGTCGCGGACCTTGCTGAGCGCGGCTTCCGCCTTGGCTTCATCGGACTTGCGGCAGGCGTCGGAGACCATGCGGAACATCTCCACCGTCTCTTCGGCGACGTGATCCAGCGGCTCCTGATACTTGGGCACATGGAAGCCCTGGGTATAGAACTGCCCGACTTCAAAGACGTTCTTGCAGTAGTCGCCGATGCGCTCGGCATCCTTGGCGACGCTCATGAGCGCCAAGCTGACGGCCACGTCATAGCCGGGGTTGACCGTGAGATGGCGCAGCACCTTGCGCCGGATCGAGCGCTCCAGTTCGTTGATGGCGCGGTCGCGGGCGTAGATGCTGTCGCGCACATCCCGCGCCGGCACGGAGTTGTGCAGCACGTTGTTGGCGCGGATGAACATCCACGATGCGTGGTCCAGCATCTCGGTAAGTTCCGAGAAGGCCTGATCCAGTGTGTTGTCGGCGGTCAGTGCCGAATAAAGCTGTCGAAACATTCAGTAACCCCGCGGGGCATTATCCATGGATGATGAGTAGCTCGGTGAGGACAATCCCTGCCACCGGCAATATCAAGAATATCAAGAACAGGAACGCAAACGCATAACGGGTTGCGTTTGCCGCCAGCCGGCCATACCAGGTGGCCAGCATGACCGGGATGCTGCGTAGCGGGTACCAGATGGCGGTGCCGATCAGATTGAAGCACACGTGGAACAGCGCCACGGTCATCGCGGCGGACACCGGATTGGCCGTGGCGGCGAGAATACTGGTCACCGTGGTGCCCAGGTTGGCCCCGATCATGAACGGGAACACCCGCCGCATCGGCACCACGCCGGCCCCTGCCAGCGGTACCATCAGGCTGGTGGTGATGGTGCTCGACTGCACCATCACCGTTGAGAACACGCCCACCAGGTAGGAGCGGATGTCGTTGCGGAAGAAGTAGGTGCGGAACAGCCCGTCCATGCGTCGCAGCAGGGCGCCGCGAAGGTTCTGCACCATGAACACCAGCGAGACGAACATCAGCAGCAGGCCCATGGCCGCCATGAACAGGCCGTGGGCCATGACCGTCGGCGTGGCGAGCCCCGTCAGCCATTCGAACAGCTCCACCATCGGCCGGGTGACGACCTTCACCGGGCTGTTCGGGTTGGCCACTTCCTCCAGGCCGATCAGGTCGCTGAGCCAGTTCGCCAGCCGCGTGAGCAGCCCGCGTCCCTGCTCGTGCATGGCGCCGGAGATCCACTCCAGCGGAAACAGGATGGCGACCGTGAGCAGGTTGAAGAGATCGTGCAGCAGCGCGGCGGTGAACGAGCGGCGGAAGTTGCGGCGGATGCGGATATTCGCCAGCGAGACGATGACGCCCGTGACGGCCGTGCCGATGTTTGCGCCCATGATGGCGAACACCGCGGTGCCCAGCGGCATGTCCCCGGCGGCCACCAGGGTCACGATGAGCGCGGTGGTGAACGACGAGCTCTGCACCAGCACCGTGACCAGCACGGCGCCCATGAGCGCGATGAACGGGTTCTCGCCGTAGGCGAATACCCGCTGCATCCAGTCGCTTTCCTCCCCGAACATGCCCAGCCCGCCGCTCATGACATTGAGGGCCGAGAGGAACAGGTAGAGGAACAGCCCGGCGTAGAGACCACGCATCCAGGCCGGCACTTCCGGAGACGTCTGGGCGCGCGCCAGCGCCGAGTCAGACGACTGGGGCAGTTGGGGTTGGGACATGAGTAATCGAGGCAACCCTTGTTCTTGAGCCGGGGGAAGCGTGCCCGAAAGGCGGGTAGGTTACAAGTAGATGAATGTTACGTTTCTGTTACATGACCGTTTGATGACGGGCGGCCTTCCCCGTTACGTGGACCGGTCGTCAATGAGCCGCTCCAGGGCGCGCGCTCGCGCCTCTTGCCGGCTCAGCGGCTCCGGTGATTGGGAGTGCTCCAGATCCTCCAGCCGCTGCGCCTGGGCCTGGTCGCCGGAGCAGGCGCGGGTGAGCCGGTCGTTCCCGGGGTCGACAGCGCCACGGCGGCGCCGCAGCCACACCACCAGCGCCACGACACCGATCGCCGCACCGATCAACAGAAGTTCAGACATTCAATACCTCCGTCGGCGCATGCAACCGGTGCAGGGTGCCGTGGCGTGGTTCAAACGGATGGTAGGCCGGCCAGGGCCATGGCCGCCTCGGATTCGGCATACTCCTGGTCGTGCAGCTTGCCGGCGAGATAGTCGGTGTACGCCTGCATGTCGAAGTTGCCGTGGCCGCACAGGTTGAACAGGATCGCCTTGCTCTCGCCCGTCTCCCGGCACTTGCGCGCCTCGTCCAGCGCCGCCTTGACAGCGTGGTTGGCTTCCGGGGCGGGGATGATGCCTTCCGCACGGGCGAACTCCAGGCCGGCGGCGAAGCACTCCAGCTGTTCGTAGGCCCGCGGCTTGATCAGGCCGAGGTCGGCCAGGTGGCTGATCTGCGGCGCCATGCCGTGGTAGCGCAGCCCGCCGGCGTGGAAGCCGGAGGGCACGAAGCCGGAGCCCAGGGTGTGCATCTTGGTCAGAGGCGTGAGGTGTGCCGTGTCGCCGAAATCGTAGGCGAAGCGGCCCTTCGTGAGGGTCGGGCAGGCGGCCGGCTCCACCGCGATGAACTCCATCGACTTGCCGCCGCGCAGCTGATCGCCCAGGAACGGGAACACCAGTCCGGCAAAGTTGCTGCCACCGCCGGTGCAGCCGATGACCATGTCGGGCTCGTCGTCGGCCATGGCCATTTGCTCCCGCGCCTCGATGCCGGTGACGGTCTGGTGCAGGAGGACGTGGTTGAGCACGCTGCCCAGGGCGTAGCGCGTGTCATCGCGCTGCACGGCCATCTCCACCGCCTCGCTGATGGCGATGCCCAGGCTGCCGGTGCTGTCCGGGTGCTCGGCGAGAATCGCCCGGCCGGCTTGGGTGGTGTCGCTGGGGCTGGCGATGCACTCGGCCCCGAAGCTTTCCATGAATGCTCGCCGGTATGGTTTCTGCTGAAAGCTCACCTTGACCATGTAGACGGCGATCTCCAGGCCGAACATGGCGCCCGCCAGCGCCAGGGACGAGCCCCACTGACCGGCCCCGGTCTCCGTGGTGATGCGTTTCACGCCTTCCTGGTGGTTGTAGAACGCCTGGGCCACCGCCGTGTTGGGCTTGTGACTGCCCGTGGGGCTGACCCCTTCGTACTTGTAGTAGATGCGCGCCGGCGTGCCCAGGGCCTGCTCCAGGCGGCGTGCCCGGTACAGCGGGGCCGGTCGCCACTGCCGGTAGGCGGCGCGGACCGGCTCCGGGATGTCGATCTCGCGCTCGGTGCTCATCTCTTGCTCGATCACCCCGCGCGGGAACAGCGGCAGCAGGTCATCGGCCGTGACCGGCTCGTGGGTGGCCGGGTGTAGGACCGGCGCCATGGGCTCGGGCAGGTCCGCGTTGATGTTGTACCAATGGCGGGGGATATGCGTTTCGTCGAGCAGGTATTTCACCGTGTCCGTCATGGCGCTTGCGGCCCTCTGCTGGGTTGCTATCGGTTGTATTGTCGCGCGAGGAGCGGGTCGACCCGGTTCCTGCCCGCGCGTTTGGCGCGGTACATGGACGCATCCGCTCGGTCGATCAACGCGTCTGCCTCTATGTCGTCACCCGGATAATGACTGATTCCGATGCTGATCGTCATCTCCAGTTCCATGCCATTGTGGCGAACGGGTCCGTGGAACGCGGCGCGAATGGACTCGCCGATGATGGCCGCGTCCTGAGGTGAGGCCAGATCTTCCAGCAGGATCACGAACTCGTCGCCCCCCAGCCGGCACACGGTATCCCCCTCGCGCACACACCGCAGGAACCGGTTGGCAGCGGCACGCAGCATGGCGTCACCCACGGCGTGACCGTGGCGATCGTTCAGGCTCTTGAAATTGTCGATGTCGATGAACAGCACCGCAAGGGCGCTTCCCCGGCGTCGCGTGCGCGCCAGCGCCCCGGCCAGGCGGTCCATGAGCAGGAAGCGATTCGGCAGTTCCGTGAGCACGTCGTGGTGCACCAGGAACTCGACCCGGCGCTCGTGGCGCTTGTAGGCGGCCATATCGGTGAAGAAATCCACGAAGAACGTATCGTCGGGCGTCGCGCCGAGTACCCGCGTGACCGTGAGCAGCGCCGGGAAAACCTCGCCATCCTTGCGACGCCGCCAGATCTCGCCACACCAGGAGCCTGTGGTCATCAGCCTGTCGTAGATGGCCTGGTAGAAGGCGTCGTCGTGGTGGCCACTGCGGAACATCGTTGGCTGCCGGCCGTGGACCTCGTCGAAGGCGTAGCCGGTGATCTCCGTGAAGGCCTGATTCACCCAGCAGATCTCGCGGTTCGCATCGGCCACCAGCACGGCTTCCGAGGTATGGTCCAGAATCCGTTCCGCCACGCCGGAAGGAAGTTTGGGCTGTACCTGATCGCCCATGCAGCGCCCCTCTGTCGTTGTTGTGTTCGGGCGCGCCCCTGGCCTCCTTCGGGTCAACGTACGCGCCACGCGGGTCGGTGTGAATTGTACGTACGTTCAGTGTGGCCGAGAATACCGGTTACTGCCTGTCGGGTGCCTTGTCCCGGATCTCGATGGTGTCGGCCAGGCGCATGACCAGTTCGCCGATGAATAGAGACAGCAGAAAGCCGCCCAGGCACAGGCCCCACAGGAGTGCGGCGTAGCTGGCAGGTGCGCCGCCCTGCAGCAGGTGCAGGCTTGTCACGAGAAAGGCGACACCGAGGGCAATCGTGCCGCCCGCCATGGCCATGGCCTGGAGAACGCCCCGCCGGATGCGGATCACCGTGGCTGGTGTCAGCGCCGCGTTGCGGATGGCCTGATCCAGCGTCACCCGGCCGGTCACCAGAACAATCCGTGCCAGATAGACACCGGCGCCGATCAGCGCGGCGGCTCCCACCCAGGGCGTGACCGTGTGGATGGCGTTCGGTGGCGCCAGCAGCCAGATGCCAATGGTGAGAGCCAGCAGGAGCGGGCTGAGCCGTGGCAGCAACCGGTGTATGCCGGTGCGCGAGCCAAACGCCTGGAGCAGCGCCCGCTCCCGCGCCGGGATGGCGGGCGTGGAGCACGCCTGCTCCATGGTGGCGGCAGGGTGGTCGCGGCGATCTGTCATGGGGCTCATGGTATCCTTTACCAGACTTGTGCAGAGTATGACACGCCGCGTAACGCAATGGTTCTGGAGGTTCGTTCACCATGCAGCTCAAGGGCATTCATCACCTCACCGCCGTGAGCGCCGACGCGCCCGGGAACTATGCTTTCTACACCCGTACCCTGGGGCTGCGGCTCGTGAAAAAGACCGTGAACCAGGACCAGACCGAGGCCTATCATCTGTTCTATGCCGACGCCGAAGGCTCGCCCGGTACCGACATCACCTTCTTCGATTTTCCGGCACCGCCGGAGCAGCGGGGCAGTCAGAGTATCGTGCGCACCGCCTTCCGGGTTGCGGGAGAAGAGACGTTGCGGTGGTGGCAGGATCGGTTCCAATCACTTGGCGTGACCCACGGGCCGGTCGCCGAGCGTGACGGCCGGCTGACGCTGGATTTCGAGGATCACGAAGGGCAGCGCCTGGCGCTGGTGGATGACGGTGGTGCCGGCGAGGCACACCCGTGGGAGCGCAGCCCCGTGCCCATGGAACACCAGATCCGGGGCCTCGGGCCGATCACCATCAGCATCCGCCACCACGAGCCCACCGACGCGCTCCTCACTCAGGTCATGGGCATGACCCACGCTCGCTCCTACGAACACGACGGGGCGAACGTGTTGGTCTACAGTATGGGGCCCGGGGGCGCGGGGGCGGAGCTGCACGTGGCGGTGGAGCCGGACCGGCCCCAGGCACAGCCCGGCGCCGGTGGTGTTCACCATGTCGCGTTCCGGGTGGATGATGCCGACTACGACGACTGGGCGCAGCATCTGGCGGCCATCCGGCTGCCCAACAGCGGGCCGGTGGATCGGTACTATTTCCGCAGCCTGTATTTCCGGGAGCCCAACGGTATCCTGTTCGAGCTGGCCTCCGATGGCCCCGGGTTCGCCACTGATGAGCCGAAGGAAGCCATGGGCGAGAGCCTGGCCCTGCCGCCGTTCCTGGAACCGCAAAGGGAGTCGATCGAGCGCCGGCTCAAGCCGCTGGATACAAAGCTCTAGGCAGATCGACCGCGGCTGGGTACCGGAAGGCCGAGTCTTTGGCTGGTGGACCTGAAGGTCCACCCTACGAGACGTGAAGGTTCACCCTGCGGGTGCCATGGGAACCGTGTAGCCGCGAGCCCGCGTAGGGTGGACCTTCAGGTCCACCGCACCCGGGATCGGTTCTCCCCGGCCGTCGCCTCAGGCGTAGGGTGGACCTTCAGGTCCACCAAACCGACTTACAGCACCAGCGGCCTGCGCCCGTAACGGCGGCGCAACCAGTTCATGGACTGGAACACCGCCGGCCGGCTGACGATCCACCGCTCCAGCCGGTACTTCCCGGGGAAGTTGAGCAGGCTTAGCCCGACCAGGATCGTCAGCACCCCCTGGCCTGGCAGCACCAGCATCAACAGGCCGGCAACCACCAAAACCGCCCCGACCACGTTCTTGATGAGCAGTACGCTGTAGCGGACCAGCGGATGCCGCGGTGCCAGCATGCGCTCACGCCTTCGTCGGTGGGCGAAGTACCGGCGCGGCAACCGCACGACGATCACGGGAACCAGTACCAGCCCGGCCACCAGCATCATCAGCGAGCCGGCGGCCATCCACCACATCAGCACCGGATTGCCGAACAGCCAGTCCATCACCTGTGCAGGCCTCCCTGGCGGCCGCTAGCGTCCAGCGCCCGGAACCGAGCGCAGCAGCTCCTGAATGCCGCCCACCGAGCCCATCAGCGAGCTGGTTTCCGCAGGAATGAACACGCGGTCGCCGTTCTTCGCCATGTCCGGCAGCATCTCGATGTACTTCTGCGCCACTAGATACTGCACCGCCTGTTGAGCGCTGGCCTGGCCGCCCATGGAGTCGACGATCTTGCGGATGGCCTCCGCCTCACCTTCGGCCACCAGCACCGCCGCCTGCTTGTCTCCTTCCGCGTTGGCGATGGCGGCGTCGCGCTCGCCCTGGGCCTGCAGGATGGCGGCCTGCTTGTCGCCCTCAGCCTGGAGGATCTCCGACTCCCTGTACCCTTCGGCTTCGCGCACCTTGGCGCGCCGGTTCCGCTCGGCAACCATCTGCTGGTTCATGGCCTCGCGGATCTCGTTGGGCACCGAGATGTCGCGGATCTCCACCCGGTTCACCTTGACACCCCATTTGTCGCCGGCTTCGTCCATGGTGGCCCGCAGGCGGTCGTTGATGTCCTGGCGGGACTCGAAGATCTTGTCCAGCTCCATGGTGCCGATCTCCGAGCGCAGGGAGGTCTGCGCCAGGGTCTGGATGGCCAGCACCAGGTTCTCGGTGCCGTACACCGATGCCTGCGGATCCAGGATCTGGTAGTACAGCACGCCGTCCACCTGGGTGTTGACGTTGTCCTTGGTGATCACCGACTGTGCCGGGAAATCCAGCACGATCTCGCGCATGTCGATGAGCCGCTCCTGGGTCACGAACGGCTCGTCCCCCTTGAAGCGCAGGATGCTGATGGCGCGGGGCTGATCAATGAACGGAATGATGAACCGCAGGCCCGGCTCCAGCACTCGGTGGAACTTGCCCAGACGCTCGATGACCATGGTGCGGCGCTGGTGCACCATGACCAGCCCCTGGACCAGGAGCACCACCACCAGGGCGAGCGCGATCAGCGCAATGATTCCGGAAACCGGGATATCCATGACAATCAGCCTCTTCGTTTGAACTGGCCCGGCGTCAGACAACGCCGGCAGATTAGTGTTGCGGGTCGGGGTGTTCCGGCTCGACCACGGCGGTGATGCCTTCGAAACGGCGGATGCGCACACGGTCGCCCGGGTGCAGATGACCCCCGTCGGCCCGCCGCGCCGGGAAGAAGTCGCCGAGAAACACGACTCCGGCGGTGCTGTCGCGCATCTCCACCGACAACACGCGCTCCTGCACCCGCGGGTCGTCATGGCCCGCGCCCGCCTCGCCCCGGGTCGACCGGCGGAACAGCCACAGCAGCAGCGGCAGCGCGAGTACCCCGGTGACTGCGGCCACGCCGAACTGTGCCGGCACGCTGTCCGGCACGACCCAGGCGGCGACGGCGCCCGCCACGGCCATCACCGTGAAGGTCAGACGCAGCCCGTCGGTGCCGCCCACGATGAGCAGGTCCACAAGCAACAGGGCGGCAGCAACGAGTATCCAGATGACCCAGGGATCAACAATCATGTACGTGTTCCGTGTCGCGGCGGGCGAGCGTGCCCGGTCATGCCAACCGTCCGGCCCGCAGTGTACCCGAACTCGTCCGGGCTGGCGGCCATCAGGGTGCGGGCGGTGGTGTGTCGTTGTCATCCTGCGGCTGCGGTCGGGCGCCCGAGCGGTCATGGGCGATGTCGCCGAGCTGGATGTTGAGCGCCTCCACGGAAATCTGGATCTCGCGCATGGATAGCGCCAGGGAGAGCATCATCAGCAGCAGGCTGACCACGAATAGCGCCGTGGCAATCACGCTCCAGCCCGCCATCAGCAGCAGCATGCACAGCACGCAGATGAACAGGCTTGAAACACCCAGCACCTGCATGTTGCGGATCAGGATCACCCGCCGCTGCAGGTTCTCGATCTGCCGGTAGACGGTTTCCTCGTGGGTGTCCTGGTAGCGCGACTGCAGGTCGCGGATCAGTGCCGCCAGGGCCAGAAACCGGTTGGTGTAGGCCAGCAGCAGCAGTGAAATGGCCGGGAACAGCAGGGCCGGGGTGGCCAGTGTCAGGTCCATGGCGGGGAGTGCGTCCTCGATGGCGGCGAGCGGAATCATGGCGAAGAGAATGGGGCGCCCGCCAGCCGGGATGCAAGTGTTCCTTGGCGCTCAGGGAGCGTAGCGCCCATGTGCAAGGTCTTCCCGGCAGCGACGTTGCCTGGGTTGACCCCCCATGCGGTTGGCCGCCAATATGCGGACTGACGCGTCCGTCCGCAATGGGTCGAAACACACTTCCGGCGGCTTGACCCCAAGCACACTCGAGGTCATAGCTTTCCGCTTCGCGCTGGAGGGAACAGGGCACTCCATTCATGGCACCGAACAATCAGCAGGACACGAAGAAGCGCACTCGACTCTCCGCCGACGAACGGCGCGAGCAGATCCTCGGTGCCGCCGGCCCCCACTTTGCCGAACACGGGTATCGGTGCACGGACGTTCAGGATATCGCCGACGCCATCGGCGTGGGTAAGGGCACCATATACCGCCTGTTCGCATCCAAGGACGAGCTTTTCCTTGCCTGTGTCGAGCGCGCTGTCGAAACCATCAGCACTCGTGCGACTAGCGCGATAGAAGGCATGCACGACCCGCTGGAGAAGATCCGTGTCGCCACCCGCGCCTACCTGCAGTTCTTCGATGACCACCCGGAGGTCATCGAGCTGTTCATCCAGGAGCGTGCCGAATTCCGGGATCGGGGCAAACCGGTGTACTTCGTGCACTGGGAGCGCGACCGGCCGGACTGGGACGTGCTGCTGGATCAGCTCAAGGCGCAGGGGCGCATGCGGTCGATCGACTCCGCGGAGGCCGGGCGGGTCTTCTCCGACGCCATGTACGGCACTGTCATCGCTCACTGCCTCGCGGGGGCTACGGACCCTCTCGCCGAGCGGGCGGACATGATTCTCGACATCATCTTTAACGGCATGCTTGTGCCGGGGCAGCGCACTGACTGACCCCGGCAGGCTTGTACCGACACGACAGTCAAAACGATCTCAACTGGAGACGCCGGTGATGGCCACCTTCCGACTGCCAGAACAGAGGCGACGCATTGTCGCCGCAACCGCTTCCGTTTTCGCCGCCTTGCTGCTGGCTGCCTGCTCCGGAGATGCGGAGGAATCCGGCCAGCCCGATGAGCCACCTCCGCCGGTCACCGTGGCGGCGGTCTCGGCCACGTCCGTGGATGTGGAGCAGGATTACGCCGGTCGGGCCCACGGGGCGCGCCAGGTGGAAGTGCGCGCGCGGGTCGAGGGCGTCCTTGAGGAGCGTCTTTACGAGGAAGGGCAGATGGTGGAGCAGGGTGACGCCCTGTTTCGCATCGACCCGAAGCCATTCCAGGCGCGACTGGAGGAGGCGGAGGCCCAGCGGGAATCGGCGCGGGCCGATCTGGAGGAGGCCGAACGCGAGTGGCGCCGGATCGAGCGGCTCTTCGAGCGCGACGCCATCAGCGAGCGCGAGCGCGACTCGGCGAGGTCGGCGGTGACCCTGGCGCGGGCGGCGGTGTCGGTGGCGGAGGCCCTGGTCACCCAGGCGCGGCTGCAG
>SLBZ01000095.1 GCA_007126095.1 Aquisalimonas sp. | reverse complement strand
GCGGTGGTGGGTATGAACAAGGAGATACGGGACATCAGGCCCGTCATCACTGGCGACTTTCAGCCGATCACCGGCGGTCAGGTCGGCCCTGGGGCCGGACGCCTTCAGGCGGCAGGTGGCCGCATCGGCACGCTGGCGCCTCACCGTGCGCAGCCGCTGCGCATCCTCACGCATCCGTGGCGCCACCGGTGCCGTGGGCGGCACCGCGAGCTGGCGCACGAAGGCGTGCCGATCAAACCCGTGCGCCCCCGGCGCCACGGACTGCGGCGACAACACGGCAGTCTGCGCGTGTAACGGGAAGTCCCGCGGGTCCTCCACGAACCGGATGCACTCCTCAGCGCCGTCGCCCCAGGCGTAACAGACACCGGCCCGGGCCAGCACGCGCTGCAACAGGTCAAGATCGCTCTCCTCGGCCTGCAGCAGGTGCCTGCGCCGCTCGAGGGTATCGCCGCGCCAGTCCATGGCCGGGGCGGGATAACCGGCCCGGTGCAGCAGGTGGGCCACCAGCTCCCGGTGCTCCACGGCGGTAAACAGGCGCGTGGCCCGACCCCGGGCAAGCTGCGTGAGGCGGGGCTCGATGGTCAGCTCGAAATAGCGCCGCCCCGTCTGCGCGCAGTCACCGCCACGCAGCCAGGTAACCACGCCCCCGCGGCACCGCCGCCCCCAGTCGCCGTTGCCCCACTCCAGGTGGGCCGGCTGGCCGATGATATCGGTGCGGGCAGGCGTCTGCTCGCCCTTGCCCACCACCACGTAGGCCCACGCCCGAAAGGGGCTGGACACCCACTCGCGCACATCCAGCCGTTTGACCGGGAATGCGGTCTGACCTAGCCACACGCGCCCCCAGGGCCGCGACCACGGTGTATCTGCCATGACGGAACCTCCCTGTACCGTTGCGTTCAGTTCTCGGCGATGTCGCTGGCCGTCAGGGTGATGCGGTCGCCACTGATGCTGACCTCCTCCCCGTCGAGCACCACATCGCCGTTGCCGCAGATCCGCAGCCCGCCGCTCTGCCCAATCGCGATATCGCCGTCGCCGGTGCTCACCAGCGCCAGATCGCCGTCCACCTCCAGGTCCAGGGCCCCGGCCTCGGCGATCATCGCGGCATCCCCCTCCGTGGCGCGCATGCTTAGCCCGCCACCGGCCTCCACACGCAGCTCGCCCCCGGCGCTGATCCCGGCATCGCCTTCAACGGCTTCCTGGAGCAGGTCCCCCTCGTCCGTGGACAGCTCCAGCCGGTCGGACGCGCTCCACGTCACCGCGCCACGCTCGGCACGGAGGGTGTGATCGCCGACCACGCTGGCGGCGTAATCGCCCTCCACCTCAACGCGCCGGTCGCCGCCACTGCGCACGGTGAGATCGCCACCGCTGGTGAGCGCCATGCTGCCCTCCTCCGTGGTGAGGGCCACCCGCCGCTGCGACTCACTCTGTTCCATCACGAGACTGCCCGCCTCTTTGGCGGCGGTGAGGCTCAGCCGGGTCGTGCCCGGCCTGTCATCAAGACAGAACGCATGGCCCGCGGGCGTTCGCAGCACATGGTGGTGGGGGTTCTCGGTGGTCACCGGTGGGCGCTGCCGGTCCGACGGCAGTGCCCCCAGAATCACCGGGCGCTCGCTGTCACCGTTCAGCCCCGCCATGGCGACCCTGGTTTTCGGCAGCAGCGGGAAATGCAGGCCGTAGTCCGCCCCGCCGTATGGTTGCGCCATACGTACCGGCGGGCTGGCCTCGGCGGTGTCGGCGTCGCCCTCGTCCAGCGCGAGACGGACCCGGTAGGCACCTTCCTGATCCAGGTGGGCCTGCCCCGACTCTCTCCCCTCCACCTCGCCGACCAGCAGGCCGGCGCCGGCCGCCGGACGCTCCACCGGAGCGGCCCGATACGGCACGGCCACCGGGAGCAGCCGGGCGACACAGCGATAGGTGGGACGACCAGCACCCTCGCCACCTTTCAGTGCCGCCGCCTGATCGCCGTGATGGCTAGCCGAGACGGTCACGTACTCGCCATTGACGGCGTCGTCCGGGTGGCCGGAGAGCCGGATGCGCACGCCGGGCCCGAGGTGGCGGCACGCCGTCTCGATCTCCACGCCTTCCCGCTGGGCATTCCAGGCCGCGAGGTGCACCCCGGCGAGGGCGCGACAGGCCTCCCGTCCGCCGCCACGCTGCCCGAACAGCTCCACCCGGCCGGCGCCGCTGGTGCCCTCGGCCAGGCCGGGCGCGTTGTCCTGGGGATAGGCGGGATCGAAGTCGGCAACACGCACGCCGGCCGGTTGCAGCGCATCCCAGTGGCGCAGCGCGTGCACGGTGTTGTCGTGGCCGCGGACCTGGCCGCTCTGGCGCTGGTAGGTCAGATCGAGACACCCCTCCACCGCCTGCGCGAGATCGTCGTGGATGACCGCCACCGGGCCGTCCGCTTCCTGGCGGACCAGCAGCAGGAGCCCGTCCCGTGACAGCACCCGCTGGAGAAACACCGCATCGGGCTCGTCGTTCTGCACCACCATGGGCTGTTGCGGGCAGTCCCGCCCGACTTCGGCCTGCACCCGCACACCGTCCGGCAGTGCGGCTTCAAGCACTGCGGTTGCGATCTCCGGGGCCGTGCGCCTGCGGAATACACGGTGGTGCACCGCGTGGGTCAGCAGCCACAGTGGTGAGTGCAGCCGCAGCCGCCCCTCGTGGCCGATATCACCCTCACCGGTCTGCTCCAGCGCCACAACCACGCCGTGGATCACCGAGGCCGCATCGCCCAGCCCCAGTGCCAGCCGGGCCGATGCGCCGAGAAGTGCCCTGGCATCCAGAGGCTTGCGGCTCACCACCGCCACATCGAACCGGTAATCCGCGTCCACCGCGTGCTCGTCACACGCCAGGGTTTCCACCTCCAGCGCGTCCGGGGGAAGGCCGGGCAGCTCCAGCCGGAACTGCCTG
>SLBZ01000130.1 GCA_007126095.1 Aquisalimonas sp. | reverse complement strand
TCCTTCGCCAGCTGCTCCAGCAGCGGCGACGGCTTCCACTGCTCGCCGCCCTGTTCCTTGTAGAACTGGCTGACGCGATCATGGATCTCCTTGAGGCCCACCTGGTCGGCCCAGAACATGGTGCCGCCGCGGTAGACCGGAAAGCCGTAGCCGTAGATCCAGACGATGTCCACGTCCAGGGCGCGGGCGGCGATGCCCTCTTCCAGGATCTTGGAGCCTTCGTTGACCATGACGTACATGCACCGCTCCAGGACTTCCTGGTCGCTCACGTCGCGCGGCGTGATGCCCTTGTCCTTGCGGTGCTGCTCGATCACCTCGGCGGTGACCGGGTCCGGCTTGGGCGTCCGGTCACCCTCTTCGTACTTGTAGACGCCCGCCTGGGTCTTCTGGCCGTAGCGGCCTTTCTCGGCCAGTTTGTCCAGCCAGGTCAGCTCCTGGGCGTCCGGGTCACCGGCCTTGCGGCGCTCCAGGCGGATGCTGTAGCCGATGTCCAGGCCGGCCAGGTCGGACATGGCGAACGGTCCCATGGGGAAGCCCAGATCGTAGATGACCTTGTCCACCTGCTCGGGGCTCGCACCCTCTTCCACCAGGGCCACGGCCTCGGCCTGGCGCTTGTGCAGCATGCGGTTGCCGACGAAGCCGTCGCACACGCCGACGCACACGGCCACCTTGCCGATCTTCTTGCCGATGTCCATGATCGTGGCGACCACGTCGTCGGAGGTCTTGTCGCCGCGCACGTTCTCCAGCAGCTTCATGACGTTGGCGGGGCTGAAGAAGTGCATGCCGCAGACATCTTCGGGCCGGCTGGTGAACGAGGCGATCCGGTTCACATCCAGGGTGGAGGTGTTGCTGGCGAGAATCGCGCCTTTCTTGCAGACCTTGTCCAGGGTCTCGAACACGTCCTGTTTCACGTCCATGCTCTCGAACACTGCCTCGATGACCAGGTCCACATCCTTGAAGTCATCGTAGTCGAGGGTGCCGGACAGCAGGCTCATGCGCTTCTCCACGTCGTCCATGGAAATGCGGCCCTTCTTGGCGGTGCTCTCGTAGTTCTTCCGGATGGTGGCCAGGCCCTTGTCCAGGGCTTCCTGCTTCACTTCCTTGATGATCACCGGGATGCCGGCGTTGGCGAAATTCATGGCGATGCCGCCGCCCATGGTACCGGCGCCGACGATACCGACCTTCTTCACGTCGCGCTTGGGGGTGTCCTTGCTCACACCGGGGACCTTCGCCACTTCGCGCTCGGCGAAGAAGACGTGCCGCTGGGCCTTGGACTGGGGCGATTCCATCAGCTCCTGGAACAGCTCGCGCTCACGCTTGAGGCCGTCTTGGAAGGGCAGGTCCACCGCGGCCTTGACCGCCTTGAGGCAGTGAAACGGCGCCAGAAAGCCGCGCGCCTTCTTCTGCAGGCCCTTCTCGAATTCCTCGAACAGGCTGGCGGATTCGGCCTTGGCGTCCATGTCGCAGATGCGCCGCCGCGGGGCGCCGTCGGCCACCAGCTTATTGGCGTAGGCGATGGCCTCGGCCTCGAGGTCGTCACCGACGATGGCATCGATGATGCCCATTTCCTGGGCCTTGGGCGCCTTCACCGGGTTGCCGGCGGTAATCATCTCCAGCGCGGCTTTCGGCCCGGCCAGACGGGGCAGGCGCTGGGTGCCGCCGGCGCCCGGCAGCAGGCCCAGCTTGACTTCCGGCAGGCCCACGGCGCCGGACTTGACCGCCACCCGGTAGTCGCAACCCAGGGCCACTTCCAGACCGCCACCCAGGGCGGTGCCGTGAATCGCGGCAACCACCAGCTTGTCGCTGTTCTCGTAGGCGTCAATGACGTCCGGCAGGCTCGGGTCCTGCGGCGGCTTGCCGAACTCGCGGATGTCGGCACCGGCCGGGAACGTGCGCCCGCCGCCGATGACCACCAGCGCCTTGGCACCATTATCCGCCAGGCCCTTCGCCAGCCCTTCCTTGAGCCCGGCACGCACGGCCTGGCCCAGGGCATTCACCGGGGGGTTGTTCACGGTGATAACGCCCACGCCATCCTTCAACTGGTAACTGACTGCGTCGCTCATGCGATCCTCCTTCATCTGATTCGTCCGTGGCCGGGGCGCGCACCGCGCCGCCGGCACTGGCTTGTTGCTAACAAATGCGCCGGGCGATCAAAGACCGCCCATGCACAGGAACTTCATCTCCAGGTATTCGTCGATGCCGTACTTCGAGCCCTCACGACCGATGCCGGATTCCTTGAACCCGCCGAACGGCATGCCCTCGTGCACGAAGCGGGCGGTGTTGCAGGCGACCATGCCGTACTCCAGGGCCTCGCCCACGCGCCACATGCGGCCGGGATCGCGGGTGAAGTAGTAGGCGGCCAGACCGTACGGGGTATCGTTGGCAAGGCGCACCGCCTCCTCCTCGGAGCTGAACCGGTAGACGGGCGCCACGGGGCCGAAGATCTCGTTGCCGAAACAGGCCATGTCCGGATTCACGTCGGCGAGTACGGTGGGCTCGTAGAAGGTTCGGCCCAGCTCGTGCCGCTGCCCGCCGCGAACGGCTTTGGCGCCACTGCCCACGGCGTCCTTCACCAGCCCTTCGACCTTCTCCAGGCCCTTGTCATTGATCAGCGGGCCTGTAGTGACACCCTTCTCGGCGCCGTTGCCGACGTTGAGCTGATCCACCGCGGCGGTGAACTTCTCCATGAAGGCATCGTAGACGTTCTCATGCACCATCAAGCGGTTCACGCAGATGCAGGTCTGACCGCTGTTGATGAACTTCATCATGGTGGCCGCCTGTGCGGCGGTGTCGAGATCGGCGTCCTCGAACACCAGGAACGGCGCATTGCCGCCCAGCTCCAGGCTGACCTTCTTCACGGTATCCGACGCCTGGCTCATGAGCAGCTTGCCCACGGCGGTAGAGCCGGTAAACGAGAGCTTGCGCACGGTGGCATTGGTGGCAAGCTCACCGCCCACATCGGCGCCGTGGCTTGCGGTGACCACATTGACCACACCGGCGGGGATGCCGGCGCGGTGGGCCAGCTCGGCCAGGGCCAGGGCGGATAGCGGGGTGTCTTCCGCGGGCTTGATCACCACAGGGCAGCCGGCGGCAAGCGCCGGGGAGACCTTGCGGGTGATCATGGAGGAGGGGAAGTTCCACGGCGTGATGGCACCCACCACACCCACGGGCTGCTTTACCACCAGCTCGCGCTGTCCCGGCCCCTGGGGCGAGAGCAAATCCCCTTCGATACGCTTGGCCTCCTCGGCGAACCACTCCACGTAGGCGGCACCGCCAAGCACTTCCCCCTTGGCTTCGGCGTGGGGCTTGCCCTGCTCCGCAGTCAGGAGCTGGGCGAGATCATCGCTGTGCTCGGTGATCAGGTCGTACCACTTGCGCAGCAGTTTGGAGCGCTTGCGCGCAGTCATGGCACGCCACTCGGGCCACGCCTGCTCGGCAGCGGCGATGGCCTGTCTGGCGTCCGCCGCGTTCATGTCGGGAACGTTGGCAAGGACATCGCCGGTCGCCGGGTTGATCACATCAAACGTGGCACCGGCGCCGGCGGGCGCCCATTCACCGCCGATGTAAGCCTGGGTCTTGAGTAGCTGGGAATCGTTCAACGAGAGACTCACGGCAATTCCTCCTGTGCTGCGTGACGAAAGCGGTATCCACGACCCCGCGCGTTGTTCGTCGTCCGTAACTGGCGGCCTCGTCGACACAGTTGCGTTTTGCGAAACAGCGTTTCATTTCTGACTTGGGAGACTAGCATCTATTGGGGGGGATGTGGCGACATCGGGGATGCCCAACGTCCAGGAGAGCGTAACGAAGCGATACGTCTCGCTTCGACGACAGCAGGTTTACTATTGCGTTCATGAGGTTAGAGCCAGAGTCACCGAAAGACGACACCGGCGGGCGACACTACAAACCGATAGAACGCCTCCAGGCTGTTGATTTTAAGCGCATAAAAAAGCGGCACCGAACTTGCTTCGAGTATCCTGCCCGGCAATGGAGCCTGGGCGCGCTCGGGATACCAGTCCCAGGAGGTAGGTCATGAAATTCACGACATACGCGCTTGCACTGCTTGTCGCTCTCCTCTTTTCCATCGCCGCCACCGCGGCCCCCCTTGGCAGCTCGCTGGGTACCGGCGCGCAGAGCGCCGGCGATGCCAACGACGTGGTTCTCTACGATGAGGATCGCGACGAAGACGAGGAAGACGAGCACGAAGGGGACGAGATCGAATAACTCGATCAACACACGGATGTAGCATTCCCCCCACTTGCACTGGCGGCATGTTCATGCCGCCAGTGTTTTTTTTGGCCTAACGGATCATGTCCGGCGCCGCGACGAACACGGCACCTTCCAGAAACCCATGCTAATGAACGTGGGTCGACCAGAGCTTCCGTGGGCGATGACGGCCGAGGATCTCTTCGACCTCCCGCAGCCCACGATCCGGGGTCATCACCTTGACCTGACAGGTGTCGCGGTCCAGGTAGACCTTTTCCTGGTCGAAACCATCCGCAATCAACTCATCGACGACGTTCCGGGCCGCTTCAACGCTCTCATATGCGGCGGTTACTGCCTGTGTCATGACGACCTCCCGCTTCAGTGGCGATCAGACCGTTGCTGTCCCGGGGCGCAGCGCCCCTGGCGGAAGTATAGTCGGAGGGGGTGCGGGACGGGGCGTGGTTATTGATCGGGATTGGTGGACCTGAAGGTCGACCCTACGGCCGGAGATCGTGCGGCTGGAGATTGATGCCGGGAGTGATGCAACAAGAAAGCCCGCAACGCCAAGCGCTGCGGGCTCTTATGCGTATCTGGTGGCCGGGGACGGAATCGAACCGCCGACACGCGGATTTTCAATCCGCTGCTCTACCGACTGAGCTACCCGGCCTGAGGCGGCACATTGAACCCCATCGGGCCGGGCGCGTCAAGGCAAAGCCCGGCCACGGGCGCGTTCACTCCTCGGGCGGCCGGTAATCCGGCGGTGGCACGGCGGCACCACCCTCGAGCAGGAACTTCTCCATTTCCCCCTCAAGGAACTTGCGCGCCTTCGGGTCCACCGGAGTGAGCCGGTATTCGTTGATGAGCATGGTCTGGTGGCCCAGCCACTCCTGCCAGGCCTGTTTGGAGACGTGCTCGTAGATCCGTTTCCCGAGTTCACCCGGGTACGGCGGCTTCTCAAGCCCTTCCAGCTCTTCGCCGAGCCGGGCACAGTGAACGGTTCGCGCCATGGGTCATGCTCCCTGGTGAAAGTGCTGCAAGAGCCGGTGAACCGGAGCGGCCACACCGCGCCCAAGCGGTGAGTGCTCGTTATACCAGACGGCCTCCGCACCTGTCATGACGCGGCCGGCTGAACCGGCGAGCCGGGCGTGGACCGGCTCGATATCCAGGTGGTAATGGCTGAACGTATGCCGGAATGCGGACCACGCCTCCGGGGCATCGACTGTGATGCCCAGTTCGGCGCTACAGTGGACCACCGGATCCACATCGACGGGACACTCGGGAAAGCTCCACAGCCCGCCCCAGATGCCGGCGGGTGGCCGGCGCAGCAGCAGCACGCCCTGATCCGACTCGATGAGCAGCATGCGGGTCTGCCGCACGGGCAGGCGTTTGCTGGGCTTTGGCTCGGGATACGCCTCTTCTTCGCCTTGCGCACGGGCACGACAGCCCTGGCTCACCGGGCACAACAGACAGGCGGGGTTACGGCGGGTGCAGACGGTGGCGCCGAGATCCATCATGGCTTGGTTGTAGTCGGCGCAGCGCGCCTCGGGAGTCAGCGTCTCGGCCACCGCCCACAGCTCCCGCGCCACGGCGGTGCGGCCAGGCCACCCGGGGACTGCGCCATAGCGCGCCAGGACGCGCTTGACGTTGCCGTCGAGGATGGCGTGCCGCTGCCCCATGGACAGGGACAGGATGGCGCCGGCCGTGGATCGCCCCACACCCGGCAGGGCTTCCCACTCTTCGATGCGCTCCGGCATGGCACCGCCGTAGTCGTCGACGATGCGCTGCGCCGCGCCATGGAGGTTTCTGGCGCGGGCGTAGTATCCCAGCCCGGCCCAGTGCGCGAGCACGTCGTCCAGGGGCGCGGCGGCCAGCGCCGCCACGTCCGGGAACCGCTCCATGAACCGCTCGAAGTAGGGGGTGACCACACTGACCTGCGTTTGCTGCAGCATGATCTCGGACACCCACACGCGGTAAGGCGTCGCGGGCTGCTTCCAGGGCAGCGCGTGGCGGCCGTTGTGGTCGTACCACGCCAGCAGCTGCGCCTGGAAGCGTTCCGCTTCGGCGGCCTCCGGCACCATCAGTCGAACAACCGGCGCAGCTCGTCCCGGGCCCGTTCGCGGACTTCCCCTTCACGCTCCTCGCGCTCTTCCCGGAGGCGCTCCCGGGCGCGCTCGGCCTCTTCGTCCGCGCGCTCGCGCAAAGCCGCCTCACCATCACGCAACCGCTGGCGCTGCTCACCGGTCAAGGCCTCGGCAAGATCGAGACTGATATCGGGCGAGAGCAGGGAGCCGTCGAACCGGACCGGCAGGGTGACGCCGCGCAACCACTCCATCTCGGAGCCGCTGCCACCCACCAGTTCGGTTTCCAGAAGGTAGTCCACTGTGAGGTCGAAGACGTGGGCCTCCCCAACCCCACGGATGTCGAACACCTCCGAGCGGATGCGCAGATCGTCGTTGCGGACCACGCCCCGGTCGATACTGAGCTGCGCATCCACATCCTGGAACGCGGTGCGGGGGGCTTCCGTATCGTCGGTGCTTTCGTCCCGGAGCCGCGCGACGGCATTGCGCGCGGTCTGCTCCAGATTGATGCCCATGATGCTGCCCTCGGAGAAGGAGAGATCCACCTGGGCGATGAGCTCGCGCACCAGTTCCATGGGTTCGTTGCCCCGGGTCTCGCCCTGCAGGCGCATGTTGGCGGTGCCGCGCAGCAGATCCCGCCCCAGGAACTGCTGCACGATGGGCTGCGCCTGCACGCCCTCCATGCGCTCATCCACGCGTACGAGCAGTTCATCCCCCGTGGCGTCGAGCCGGATGTCGCCGGCGTAGGTGCCGTCGTAGAGGTTGGCGGTGAGGGGATGGATGCGGATGCGGCCGTCAGCGGCATTCACCTCGATGTTGATGTCCGCCAGCTCGAAACCGGCGACGATCAGCTCCTCCAGGGTGAACTGCCCCTCCAGGTTCAGGGCCCGCAGCGGCTCCAGCGGGATCTCGGCCCCTTCGGCGTCTTCATCCGCATCGGCCACCGCGGTGCCCCCGGCGCCGGGCTCGTCCGCGCCTTCCGGCAGGTAGCGGTCGGCGTTGAACCGCGTGCCGGCGAAATCGAACCGGACCATGGGGTCGTCGAAATCGGCGACGCTGGCGGTGCCACTCAGCTCGGTATCGTCAAGCGCCACCAGCAGCTCGGTGAGCTCGGCACGGTCGGCGTCCGCGCGGAATGCCCCGTTCAAGCTGAACCGGCGCAGGGCGTCGTCATCCGCGGGCTCGAAGTCGTCCTGACCGAGTCGGGCGAGCACCGCCCGCAGGTCGGTCTCGGGGATGTCGAAACGGCCGTTCACCGTCGGCTCTCCGGTGAGCGACGCCACATCCGCAGAGGCATTCAGCCGCAGCCCGGCGGTCTCCAGCACCAGATCACTGAGCTGCGCGCTGTCCGCCTCCAAGTCGGCAGTCAGCAGGGCGCGCAGGCTCGCGTCCAGGCCACCGTCGGGCAAGCCCTCGGCCTCGGTGTTGAGGTTGAGGCCGAGCACTTCGGCGCGGAAACGCTGGAAATCGCTGCTGACGCGCAGCAGACCGTTCAGATCACCGCTGAGCCGGGTGTCTTCGTCCAGGCTGACGGCCCAGTCCGCTTCCAGAGTGACGTCATCGTCCAGACGCAGCTCGCCCAGGGTGACGTTCACCGGGCCAGCCTCGTGGCGGGCGCCCGTCTGGCGATCCTCGTAGGTCACGTGCAGATCGGTGATCTGAACACCCTGGATCGTGCCGACGGTGAACGGCAGCCCGTCACGCTCGGCCGGTACCTCGTCGGGGGCGTCTTCATCCGGGACGGGCGTTTCGGCGGGTTCGTCCGGATCCTCGGGCAGATCCAGCTCCCAGTTGGCGTTGCCCGCCTCGCTGACAATCAGGTTGGCGCGCAGGCCGTCCAGGCGGATGGTGTCCAGCACCACTTCCCGGCGGAACAGCGGAAGGATGCGCACGGCGACGCCGGCGTTCTCGATGCTGACGAAGGGTTCGTCGCCGAACTCCTCCCTGTTCTCCAGGCGCGTACGCCCCAGATCCAGCCCCAGCCAGGGGAAGAACGACAGGCCGATCTCCCCTTCGATCACCAGTTCCTGCCCAGTCTGCTCCTCGACCAGTCGCTCAATGTCCTCGCGGTAGTCGTTGGGGTCGAAGAACAGCATGAGCGCCGCGACGAGCAGCGCCACCAACCCTGCAAACGCGGCGAGCGCGACGAGCAGCCACTTGATGATCCGGGGCATGACGAATCCCTTCAATTGTGAATGTAGTAACTATACTGCAGTCAGGAGTCCCGCAGAAAAAAGAGTCGCAGCAACGCGGCCGCCATAAGACATGGGCTCCACAACGGACGGCGCCACCCGGCCGGGACGGCGGGTCATGGTGTCTGTCGTACGATCGGCGGCTTCCCCGCCGCGAACCAAGGAGATCACGTATGAGTCGTTATTGTGTGGTCGTTGCCGAGGGATCGAAGGCCCGTTTTTTCACCGTAGAACACCCAGAAGTACCAGAACTCGAGTCCGGACCGGACCTCATCGAAAGAAAAACCATGGCGAACCCTATCCACCAGGCTCACCGCGAGGAGATCCTGGCGGAGCTACGTGCCGGGCGCAATCGTACGCCCAATGGGTCCGCCCATGGGTATGACGATCATCGCGATGGATACGATGCGGAATGCGAACGGCGTTTCGCCCGTGAAATCGCCCAGGAACTCGATGCCATGGCGCGCAGCAACGGCACGCGCCGAGTGGTTCTGTGCGCCGAAAAACGCATGCTCGGGTTTCTGCGCCCCAATCTCCACAACGCGATCCCCAACGGGGTGGACCTGCATGAAGTCCCCAAGGACCTGGCCAAGCTGACCCCCAGGAAGCTCCAGGAACGCCTGGCCAACGACGGCCACATTCCGAAACGTCGCGGCAGACGCCGGCACTGAAACAGAAACGCGCGCCCGTATGGCGCTGACCATCAAAGCCCCGCTCGTGCGGGGCTTTCTTCTGGTTCGTAGCCGGTGGTGGACCTGAAGGTCCATCATCACCAACCATGCCAGCCCCCCGCGGCTTCCTTTGCCCCGCGCGGGCGCTGTGCCATAGTCGAACCGCGTCTCTGGATCAGGACCGGCCCGATCATGCAGTTTGAAACTCCCTGCGCCTCACGCCGCAGCCCGGTGCTCGGCGACAACGTGGTTGCCACATCCCAGCCGCTGGCGGCACAGGCCGGCCTGGACGCGCTGGCTCGTGGCGGCAACGCCGTGGACGCCGCCCTCGCTGCGGCCATAACCCTGACCGTGGTGGAGCCCACGGGCAACGCCGTGGGCAGCGATGCCTTTGCCATCGTCCACGATGGCACCCGCCTTCACGGCCTGAACGCCAGCGGGCGCTCGCCGGCGGCGTGGCGTCCGGAACGGTTCGAGGCGTTCCAGAGCATGCCGCTGCGCGGCTGGGAGTCGGTCACGACGCCCGGTGCCGTATCGGCATGGGTTGCCCTGTCACAGCGCTTCGGAGCGCTGCCGTTCCAGCAATTGTTCGAGCGCGCCATCGACTACGCCGAGGGCGGTTTTCCCGTCTCGCCCGTCATCGCCCGGCTGTGGGCGCTGGGCGCCAGTGAGCTGTCGAAACAGCCCGGCTTCGCGGAAGCCTTCCTGCCGGGCGGCCGACCACCGGTCGCCGGTGAGCGCTTCCGCAACCCGGCACTGGCGGCGACCCTGCGCGCCATTGCGGAGAGCCGTGGCGAGGCGTTCTACCGAGGCGAACTGGCGGAGCACATCGCGGCCGCCGCCGCAGACAACGGCGCGGCGCTCTCCGCAGAGGACCTGGCGTGCCATGCGGTGGACTGGCCCGGCACGATCCACGTCCCCTACGGCAACGTGGTGGCCCATGAAATCCCGCCCAACGGCCAGGGCATCGCCGCCCTGATCGCCCTGGGTATTCTCGATCGCACGGAACTTCGTGAGGTAGGGCCGGACAGTGTTGCCGGCATTCACCTGCAGATCGAGGCAACCAAGCTCGCCCTGGCCGACGCCCACGCCCACGTCGCGGATCCCGCCACCATGACCGTCAGCCCTGACGATCTGCTGGCACCGGACTACCTCGACCACCGCGCCAGCCTCATTGACCGCCACCGCGCGGGCGACCCGGGCCACGGCGACCCACGCCCCGGCGGCACGGTCTACCTGTCCACGGCGGACGCTGACGGCCGCATGGTGTCGTTCATTCAGTCCAACTATCTCGGGTTCGGCTCCGGTGTCGTGGTGCCCGGTACCGGGATCAGCATGCAGGGCCGTGCCGGCGGGTTCAGCCTGGAGGCCGGGCACCCGAACCGGGTCAACGGCGGCAAACGCCCCTTTCACACCATTATTCCCGGCTTTCTCACCACGTTCGATGGCGCGCCACTGACCAGCTACGGCGTTATGGGCGGCCCCATGCAGGCGCAGGGGCATGTGCAGATGACCGTGCGACTGGCCGACTTCGGACAGGACCCGCAGGCCGCCTGCGATGCCCCGCGGTGGCGCGTGCTGGCCGGATGCCGGGTGGCCGTGGAAACCGCCATGGCGGATACGACCCGGGCCGCCCTGGCCGAGCTGGGACATGAACTGGTGGTTGAGGCGCCAGAGGCCGCGTTCGGCTTCGGCGGGGCGCAGATCGTTCACCGCCTGGAGGGCGGCTACGTCGCCGGCTCCGACCCGCGCAAGGACGGGCAGGCGGTGGCGTTCTAGCCACTCTCGTCCACCGCCGGCTGCAGCGGCTTCTCCCGCAGGGACCGGCGTGCCCGCAGGAAGCCCCACGCGCCCAGCGCCACCACCGGCCCGGCGGCGAGCCAGGCCAGTTGTTCGTCGGGGTGCAGGATCACCACGAGGCTCAGCAGCGCAATCGCCAGGCGCGCCGCCCAATCCGGTGTCCGCGCTCGTGCGAAATTCCCCTGCAACGCGAAGATCACGCCGAGGGTGCCGATCAGCAACAGCGTGAATGCCGGCACCTGCGCAAGCCCCGGCTCAACCACCAGCCCGGGCCGGGTATAGACCCCGGCCATCATGATCAACAGCGGCACGCACAAGCCCAGCGCGGCGATCATGGTGCGCACGAACGGCGCCTCCGCGATCCGGGACGTCACCGCCGCGACCACGGACGTGGGCGGTGACAGCTCGCCGAATACCGCCACCAGGAAGGCAAAGAAATGCGCCACCCACGGGTCCACCCCGGCGCGGATCATGAACGGCGTGATCACCACGGCCACGATGATGTACGTGGGCGCAACGGGCAGGCCCATGCCCACCAGATAGCCGAACCCGAATGCGACCAGCACCATCAGCGCCAGATGCGCGCCGGCAGTCTCCATGAGCAGAATGCCAACCTTGGTCGGCACGCCGGTGATGGTGAACGTGGCGGTGAGAATGCCGAGCGTCGCCAGCAGCACCGTCAGCTCCGCGGTGTTGGTGGAGAACGTCTCGATCATGCGCACGAACGGCCCGCCCGCTTCCCGCAGACTCTCCCGTCGCAACAGTGCAGCGGGCTTCTCGCGGGCAGCCCAGACAAGGCGCGCGAAGAACAGCACCGAAAGCGCCAGCAGCAACCCCATGAACACCAGCTGCGCCGACGACATGGCGGCGCGGCGCTCCACACCCATCAGCCAGATCAGCGCCACCACCGCCAGCCCATAGGCGGCAAGGTTGATCATATCCATGGGCTGCATCGGCTCCTGACGCGGATTCACCACCCGGTGCATGTAATGCCCCGCCAGCAGATACACCGCCAGGCTGACGCCGATGAAGTAGAGAATCGCCGGCGCAAAGCCGCGCGCGACCACATCGAAATAGCTGACCTGCATGTACTCGGCCATCAGAAAGGCCGCGATGCCCATGAGCGGCGGCATGAGCTGCCCCCCCAGGGACGACGCCGTCTCCACCGCGGCGGCCTTGACCCTGGGGAAGCCCGCGCGGATCAACGCCGGAATGGTCGCCGAGCCAGTCGTGGCCGCGTTTGCCGCTCCACTGCCCGAGACCGCGGCCACGGAGAAGCTCCCAATCACCGCGGCCTGGGGCAGCAGGCGCGGCGACCGGGCGGCCAGGCGCGAGCTGCCCACGAGGATGGACTCGATACACCCGAACGCCCGCAGCACCGCCAGTACGAGCATGAACGAACCTATCAGCGTGAGGCCAAGCTGGGACAGCCGCTCGAACACCCCGGTGGAGATCTCGACACTGGACGCGGTGAGAATCCGTTCCCAGCTCATGCCGGGGTGATTGAACACCCCCGGCACCAGATAGCCGTACGCGGTGTAGAGGATCAGCGCCAGAATCACCAGCGCCAGGGCCAGATAACGCCGACGGGTGTACTCCAGCACCAGCACGGCGACAATGCCACCCGCCAGCTTGTCCGCCTCATTCCAGAAGCCGACGCGATAGATGCGGATGCTGTCGAACTCGGCGATGAGATACGCGGAGGCATACAGAAGGGCAGCCGCGTAGGCCGCGCCCACCAGCGTCGCCAGCACAGGACCCAGGGCCGGATAAAGCTCACCCTTGCGGAGGTCGTTGAGGTAGGCCAGCGCGACCGCGACCGGCACCATGGTCACGGCCAGCAGCGTGGCCCCGCCCGCCCCCGTCAGGTAGTACGTGGTCAGGTATGAAAAGAAGTAGAGTGAGATCCCGTAGAACAGGATCTGGCTCACCACGTTGCACCAGTAGCGGGTACGGGTCAGCGGGCGCTGCCCCGCGCCCTGGACCTGTTCACGCGCCATGGATCCGGGCTTCCAGCACTGATCCTCCCGGGCGCCTCAGGGGCGCCGTAGTGGCCGATCAGGCCCGACACCGGGCGCCGGTGCCGGGCGTGCGTGGATCAGTCCTCGTAGATCCAGTCGTCCCAGGCGTCGTCCCAGGCATCGTTATCCTTCAGGAAGCGGGCAAGGCCCGGATGCACCGGCACGCTGCCGCCGGAGGCCGCAACGCCACGCCGCTGGAGGTCAACGATGTCGTCATCGATCTGAGCAAACGAGGCATTGGCCGCCCGGAGCTCCTCCGAGTGCTCGTCGATGATGGTGAGCATCTCGTAGAGGTCCTCTTCGGGTACGTCCGGCCCCAGATGAAAGCCGTAGAAGAACGGCACTGCGTATGCGGTATCCACGTTGACGTCGGTGTCGTAGACGTCGGGGTCGATAGCAACGACCTCCATGCCCGCCTCCTCGATCATGCGCCGCTCGTCCTCGCTGGGATTGAGGATGGTGGCACGGGACGAGAGCATGGCCTCGTTCACCCATGGCGCCAGACTGGACTCACCCGTGGTGTAGGCGTTGAAACCGCGAATGGTGCCTTCGTTGAGAGAAGAACCGGCGATATCGATATCGATTTCGGTGTACTCGTGGGAGACCTCCGCAGCCGCCATGGCGCGCTCCAGCTGGGCACGCACATCCCACGGGGCAGGCCCGGTGAACACCGGCTTGCCGGACAGACCCCCCCAGCCATCGAACGCCTCCTGATCGTCCGCGCTCACTGCCAGCCCCACCTCCATGGTGTAGGCCCAGAAGGACTGCACCGGCTCACGCTCCATGGCGCTTCGGAAACCCTCGAACCGGCCGGAGTCATCGGCCAGCTCCTGGAAGGCCACATCGGCGCCGTAATAGCCGTCGAACTCGCCCAGGGCGTAGCCTCGCACCGTCGCGATGGCGCCGGCCGTCGGCAGCACGGTGATGGAGTAGCCTTCCCACTCCCGGTTCAGCACCGCCATGAGATCCACCTTCACGGCGTGACCACCGGAGCCGGTGGCCGAAGTCGCCCAGGCGAGATCCCTTTCAGCGTGAACAGGTGCCGTTGCAAGGCAGGTCAGCAGCGCCGCGGCACCAAGAGCGCCGGGCGTAACGAACGAAGAGCGCTTGACCATGTCTCCTCCCCTCTCTCTTTATTTGCGTTATTTGTCCCTTTTTATTGTTCAGCCCACGGTCACAAGGCGTCCGGGGCCAGTTTTGAGTGTGGTTTGGGGGTGGCGGGAGGTCAAGACGGCCGGGGAGAGTAGAGTGGAGCGGGTGATGGGAATCGAACCCACATTAAGAGCTTGGGAAGCTCCCGTTCTACCATTGAACTACACCCGCTTGCTGCGAGAGTGAATGTAGCCGCGAAGGCGGGGGCTTGGCAAGTCCGCGGATACCATCCGTTGCGGACAGCAAAGCCGGTTGTTGTTGTAGAATGCGGCTCCTGGTGTCGTAAGCATCCACACCCGACTCGGACCGGCGCTATGCACATCGAACTCAACGGCGAACGCACCAACGTGCCCGAGCCACTGTCCGTGGCCGACCTGATCGCCCACCTGGAACTGAGCGAACGGCGAATTGCCGTGGAGGTCAACGAAGACGTGGTGCCGCGCAGCCAGTTCGCACAGACGCACCTTCAGCCCGATGACCGGGTAGAAATCATTCACGCCATCGGTGGCGGCTGACCAAACAGGAATCGCCTGCTCATGACCGACGACCCCCTCGTCATCGCAAACCGTTCGTTCCAGTCACGGCTGCTGGTGGGCACGGGCAAGTACAGGGATCTGGACGAGACCGGCGCCGCCACGGAAGCCAGTGGCGCAGAGATCGTCACCGTGGCCCTGCGCCGCTCGAACATCGGCCAGGACCCGGATCAGCCCAATCTCCTGGACGCCATCCCGCCGGAGCGCTATACGATCCTGCCGAACACGGCGGGCTGCTACTCGGCGAAGGACGCCGTCCGGACCTGCCGCCTGGCGCGGGAGCTGCTGGATGGACACAACCTGGTGAAGCTGGAGGTGCTCGGCGACGAGAAGACCCTCTACCCGGAGATGCGCGAGACGTTCAGCGCCGCAGAGACGCTGGTGGCCGATGGGTTCGAGGTGATGGTGTACATGACCGATGACCCCATCGCCGCGCGGCAGCTCGAGGACATCGGCTGCGTGGCGGTGATGCCGCTGGCCGCCCCCATCGGCTCGGGCCTGGGCATCCAGAACCGGTACAATCTGCTGGAGATCATCGACAACGCCGGCGTGCCCGTGCTGGTGGATGCTGGCGTCGGCACGGCGTCAGACGCCGCCGTGGCCATGGAGCTGGGCTGCGACGGCGTGCTGATGAACAGCGCCATCGCCGGTGCCCGGGAACCCGTGCGCATGGCCACGGCCATGCGCCACGCCGTCATCGCCGGACGCGAGGCCTACCTTGCCGGGCGCATTCCGCGCAGGCGCAATGCCAGCGCCTCCTCACCCCTGGACGGCACGTTCTTCTGACTGGTTGCCCATGACCACCGATACAGACACCCCACACCACCGCCACGTCCGCAGTTTCGTGCGCCGGGAAGGGCGCATGACCGAGGCGCAACAGCGGGCACTCGACGCCCTGTTCGCCCGCTACGGGCTCGCCGCCGGGGAGACGCCTCTGGACTATGCCGCGATCTTTGGCCGCGAGGCGCCGGTGGTCCTGGAGGTGGGTTTCGGCAACGGCGAGTCCCTGGCAGCCATGGCGGCCGCACACCCGGAGCGGGACTACATCGGCGTGGAAGTCCACCGTCCCGGCATCGGCCGGCTGCTCAATCTGGTGGAACAGCAGGGGCTCGGAAACGTCCGCGTGATCGACCACGACGGCGTCGAGGTGATGAAACACCAGATCCCGCCGGCGTCGCTGGCCGGTATCCAGCTCTATTTCCCGGACCCGTGGCCCAAGAAGCGCCATCACAAGCGCCGCATCGTGCAGCCGGACTGGGTGGAGCTCGCTGCCAGCCGGCTGCAGCCGGGCGGCTGGCTGCACATGGCCACGGACTGGGAGAACTATGCCGAGCACATGCTCGAGGTCATGGAGGCCAGCCCGGCTTTCGACAACGCCCATGGCGCCGGGTGTTTCGCCCCGGGGCCGGGAGAGCGGCCACGCACCAAGTTCGAAGAGCGCGGTGCCCGCAAGGGGCACGGCGTGTGGGATCTCGTCTACCGGCGCCGACCCGCCGGGGCCGCGCCAAGCGCAGAATAATCCATCAAGGGGAGAGACAGCATGCAATACCGTCCGCTGGGCACCACCGGAGCCGACGTGAGCACCATCTGCCTGGGCACCATGACCTGGGGCGAGCAGAACACCGAGGCGGAAGCCCACGAGCAGCTGAGTTATGCCGTAGATCAGGGCGTGAACTTCATCGACACCGCCGAGATGTATCCCGTGCCGCCGAAGGCGGACACCGCCGGTCTCACCGAGCAGTACATCGGCACATGGCTGAAGGGCCGGCAGGACCGGGACAAACTCGTTCTCGCCAGCAAGATCGCCGGCCCCGGCCTGGACCACTGCCGCGACGGCAAGTCCCGGCACACGCCGGCGCAGCTCCGAGAAGCCGTGGACGGCTCCCTCCAGCGCCTGCAGACGGACTACATCGATCTCTACCAGCTGCACTGGCCGGCCCGCAGCGCCAACTATTTCGGCAAGCTGGGCTACCGCCCCAAGGACAACGACATCATGACGCCCATGGAGGACACCCTCGAGGCCCTGGACGGGCTGGTGCGCGAGGGCAAGATCCGCTGGATCGGTCTGTCTAACGAAACCCCCTGGGGCGTGATGAAGTTCCTGCAGCTCGCCGAGGCCCGTGGCTGGCCCCGTGTACAGACAGTGCAGAACCCCTACAGCCTGCTCAACCGCACCTACGAGGTAGGGCTGGCCGAGGTGAGCCACCGGGAGCAGTGCGGCCTGCTGGCCTACTCGCCGCTGGGCTTCGGCATGTTGAGCGGCAAGTACCTCAACGACCAGTGGCCGGAGGGGGCGCGCCTGACCCTCTACGAGCGGTTTCAGCGCTACCTGAACGACGGCGGCAAGGCGGCCACGACCGAATACGTCGCCATCGCCCGCGATCACGGCCTGGACCCGGCGCAGATGGCGCTGGCGTGGGTGAACACCCGGCCGTTCCTCACCAGCAACATCATCGGCGCCACGTCCATGGAACAGCTCCGCAGCAACATCGCCAGCATCGACGTCACCCTCGACGATGCCGTCATCGAGGCGCTGGAGGCGGTCCAGGCCCGCATGCCCAACCCCTGTCCGTAACCCGGGCGACGCCCTGCCTGTCAGTGCACGGTCTCCCGGCTTAAGCGCCTGGAGACCGTTCATCCCATCGCTGCTTGCCCCGCATCCCCGAAGCTTCTATACAGGAGGAAACGCTTCACCGTTACCAACGGGCACACGACGTCCACCGGGGCACGACGGCCTCAGGAGGAGTGGAAGGCATGGGAATGCACTACCAACCGGTCATCGGTGACTGGTACGAGACCGCCACCGGCGAAGCGTTCGAAGTGGTGGCCCAGGATCCCGAGGAAGGGACACTGGAGATTCAGTATTTTGATGGCGCCATCGAGGAACTGGATCTGGAGACCTGGCTGGAGCTGGATCTGATCCCCATCGAGCCGCCCGAAGACTACTCCGGCTCCCTGGACATCTCCCGGGAGGATTACGGGGTGGATCTGGACGATGGCCCGCCGCGCTATCGTCTCAGCGGCAACCCGCTGGACGGCTTCGACTTCGAGCGCTGAGCCCGGCGGCTCCCGCACGGCTGCTACCATGGCGCCATGGTCACGGCAGCCCTCCACGAATGGCCCGGCGATGTCCGATCCGCACGCGGCCTCCAGCAGGCGCTGGCGGGGCGGGTGCGGCTGGACGACGCCACCGGGCGTGTCACGACCGTGGCGGGCGTCGATACCGGGTTCGAGGCAGGCGGACACACAGCGCGCGCCTGTGTCGCCCGGTTCCGGTGGCCGGACCTCACTCCGCTGGAGACGGTGATCGGCCGCGCGCCGGTGACGTTTCCGTATATCCCAGGTTATCTGTCGTTCCGCGAGATGCCGGCGATTCTCGACGCAATGGTGCGGCTTGAGCAGCTGCCGGACCTGCTGCTCTGCGATGGCCAGGGGATTGCGCACCCGCGGCGGCTTGGCATCGCTTCTCATCTGGGGCTCTGGCTGGATCGCCCCGCCATCGGCGTCGGCAAGAGCCGCCTGTGCGGATCCCACGAGGAAGTCGGCGAGCAGCGTGGCGACCAGCAACCGCTGATGGACGGCGACACCCGCATCGGCACGGTGCTGCGCACACGCAGCCGCGTGAAACCGGTGTTCGTCTCGCCCGGCCATCGCGTCAGCCATGATGGCGCGGTGGCGTGGGTCATGGCCACATTGAGCCGTTACCGCCTGCCGGAACCGATCCGTGCGGCGGATCGGGAGGCGTCCCGCCGCCGCTGACCACCGTGTCAGACGGCGAGAATCAGTGCGGTCACCACCCCCGCTGCCAGCACCGTACAGGCCACCAGCATGAACCGCCGGGTGCGAGCGTGGGCGGCGTTGGCCTCTTCGGCGGCGGCCTCGGCGGCGGCCGCGGCCGCTTCCTTGAACATCACTTCCGATGCGCTGCGCAGCGCATCCTCCACCGTATCCAGCGCCGCCTGCGCGGCCAGCTCCCGCACCCACTGATCCAGCGCGTTCTTGAGCACCGGCACCCCGTGATCTGTCAGGGCTGCGACCAGCTGCTCACGAAAGGCGTCCGTCTCGCCCAGGGCCTCCAGCCGCTCGGCCAGCAGCGCATGCACATGCTGTTCCAGTTGGGCATCCTGCTGCGGGATGTCGCGCTCCGCTAGCGCCTGCTCCACGGCCTTCGCCGCCGCCTGACGGGCGGCTTCCTCCGCCTGCTGCCGCAGCCCGTTGGCCGCGTCGCTGACCGCCGACTGGGCGGACTCCTCCGCAGCCGCCTTCGCGGCCCCCAGAGTGTCGTCATCGCGGCGCGCCTGCTGCATGCTCTCCTGGAGCATTTCCTGCAACTCCGCGCCCACCCGGTCCAGCTCGTGCTGCCAGTGAACCCGCGCTTCGTCCAGCTGCGTATCCAGGGTCTCCCGGGCGACCGCCGCGGCCACTTCGCCGGCGCGCTGCTCCAGCTCGCGGGCATCGGGCAGCGTTGCGCCATTGGTGGCCTCCGTCGGTGCGGAGTCGACGGGAGGCACCGGTGATGACACCCCGGTCACGGGCTCCGTGCCCTGTTCGGGCGAGGCGTCCATGGCCGTTGCCGGCGGCGGCTCGCCGGCCGGGTCGTCCATGGCTGGCGGCGACCAGGCTTCCACATCGGCCAGCACCGCATCCAGCGCGTTTTCGCTGGTGGGTTTGGGGAGAAAACCGCACACCCCAAGCTCATGGGCACGCAGGCGGTCGTCGTCGGTGTCCTGGGACGTATACATCACCAGCGGCAACGGCGCGCGCTCCGGGAGCGCCTGAATCGCCCGGGCCGCTTCCATGCCGTCCATGTCCGGCATCATGTAGTCGAGAAAGACCACATCCGGCGCCTGGGTACGCAGGTATTCCAGCGCCTCGCCGCCGGAACCGGCCACGTCCACTTCGATTCCACGGCGGCCAAGCAGCTTGCTCAGCGCCACCCGCGCCAGGCGTGAATCATCCACTACCAGGGCTCTGGTCAATGCCATTGCGCTCCCTCCACCCGGCCCTGCGCTCCCGCAGCCGGGGACGATGACAGGTGAAAAACCCGATTCCGCCACTATCCCACGACGACGCCGCGCCGTTGTGCGCCACACATCACAACATACCGCCATCACCGCGTCGGTGCGCGGCCATGCTACCGTTTACCCTGCAGACAGCGAAGGGAACAGGAGCACCGGCGCATGAATCTGGAGAAAGTGGTCTTCGGCTTTTTCATCCTGCTCGCCCTCACCCTGAATTTCGGGTTCTTCCTCGGTGAGTTCGACAACCCCGACCACCACAATGTCTACGAGCTGTTCGCCGCCATTGTCGTCAGCCTCATCGCCACGGTGCTCAAGCTGGGCGAGCGCACGCAGATCGGCGCGGTCCTCCTGGCCGCCAGTCTGGTGGCGGACCTGCAGCTCATCGCGGCGGCGCTGGTCTGGGGCATTGCCGTCTACGCCACGGACACCGGACTCACCCCCGCCGTCATGGCCAGCATTGTGTCGCTCTCCGGAGGGGCTCTGCTGGCTAACATGGTCTCCGCCACCCTGCTGGTCATCGAGACCTCGAGCCTGCAGCGCTGAACCATGGTGAGATCCGTCGTCCCACAGATCCTCCGGCGCATGCGGCCACCGCTGCTGGTGCTCATCACCGCCTACGCGGTTGCCGTTGTGGGCCTGACGCTGATGCCGGGGCAGGACGATCAGGGCACGCCCTGGCGGATGGACTTCTTCCACGCCTTCTACGTCATCACCTACACCGCACCCACCATCGGTTTCGGCGAGATCCCGTACGAATTCAGCGGCGCGCAGCGCCTGTGGGTGACCATCAGCATCTACATCACGGTGCTGGCCTGGTTGTATGCGGTGGGAACGATCATCTCGCTCATCCAGGATCCGGCGTTCCGCTCCGCGGTCAAGCGCAGCCGGCTGCGACGGGCGGTACAGCAGATGAGCGAGCCGTTCTACCTGATCTGCGGATACGGTGACACCGGGGCGCTGCTGGCGCGCGCACTCACCGAACGACGCCGGCGTGTGGTGGTGGTGGACCACGCGCAGGAGTCCATCGAGAGCCTGGACCTCAAGGACCTGGGCGTGGACGTGCCGGGCTTCCGGATGAACGCGGAAATCCCGGCCAACCTGACCATCGCCGGGCTGGACCACCGCTGGTGTGCAGGCGTGGTCGCGGTGATGGACGATGATCACGCCAACCTGAAGGTGGCGGTGACGTGCAAGCTCCAGAGCCCATCCACGACCATGATCGCCCGGGCCGGCAGCAGCGAGACCGCGGCCAACATGACATCGTTCGGTACGGACGCGGTGGTGGACGCCTACACCGGCTTTGCCGACCGACTGATCCTCGCGATCCGCTCCCCGAACATGCACCGGATTCAGGACTGGCTCACGGGGATCCCGGCGACGGAGCTGCCAGACCGCCCGAAACCGCCGGAAGGCACCTGGATCATCTGCGGTTTCGGCCGACTCGGCCGGGCGGTTTACCACGCACTGCGCCGCCACGGGGTGCGCGCCGTGATAGTGGACGCTGCCCCCGATCACAACGACTGCCCGCCGGACGTCATCCGCGGCAAGGGCACCGAGGCGCATACCCTGCGCCGGGCCGGCATCGACACCGCGGCGGGGCTGCTCGCGGCCACGGCGGACGACGCCGACAACCTCTCCATCGTGATCACGGCGCGGCAGCTCAACGGCGGCCTTTACATCGCCGCCCGCGAGAACGACCTGTCGAACAAACCCCTGTTCCGAGAAGCGGACATCGAACTCACTGTCGAGCCGAGCTACATCCTCGCCAGCCGCATCCTCTCGCGTTTGAACGCGCCATTGCTGGAGGACTTCCTGGCGCACGCCCGCACCCGCGACGCGCAGTGGCACGCCGCCCTCGCGGAACGGATTCAGGCGATCGCCGGCGGCACGGTCCCGGAAACGTGGACGCTGCGGATCAGCACCGCACGCTGCCCGGCCGTCATCGAGGCCCTGGAGCAGGGCATGGAGGTGACGCTTGCCGGCCTCACGCACCACCCGCGCGACCGGCACCGGCCACTGGACTGCATTGCACTGATGCTGTTGCGGGAGAACGAATCCGTCCTGCTGCCCTCGGCAGACACGGCACTGGCCTCCGGCGACCGGATCCTCTTCTGCGGCACCAACGCCGCCCTGGGCGCCATGCGCACGCCGCTTCGCCACATCAACAACCTGCGCTACATGCTCACAGGCGAGAGCCGGGGGGACGGGCTCGTCTGGCGCTATCTCGCCCGACGCGCCCGGGAGTGAGCACACCTCACTCCCCCGCGATGACCTCTTCCATGGCCTGGGACTCCAGCCATTCCTGGGCGTGGCTGCAGCCGTTGATCGCCGCCCGATAGAACCAGCGCACCGCTTCCTCGTAGTCCACCTCCACGCCGCGACCTTCGGCATACATCACGCCGAGGTTGTGCTGGGCTTCGGCGTGGCCGCCTTCGGCCGCAGACCGCAGCCACGCCACCGCCATCTCGTTATCCCGGGGCACGCCCTGCCCGGTCGCGTGGAGGAACCCCAGCGCATGCTGCGCTTCCGGCAGGCCCCGCAATGCCGCCTGCCGGTAGAACCGCGCCGCCGTGTCGATGTCCATCGGCACGCCATCACCCATTTCGTACCGGCGACCGATTGCATAGGTCGCCTGCGCCATATCGTTATTCATGGTCATTTTTGTGCCCGCCTTTCTCAGCGTTGTCCTGCTACCTCTGCAGGCAGTTGAAGCACAAAGCGGGCCAACTATTAATATTCTGCAAAAACATCGCGTTATGGACATCACAAACCACGACTGACGCGATGCGTCGTCGCCTTGCGTCAACAACTGGTCATGGAGTGTCACCCGGGTGGCGGACCGTCAGTCGTCCTTGCCCGGCTGCCGCATGCGGTCGGGGTGGGCAAAGCGCAGGAGCAGCAGCGCCAGGACAACGGCGGGGAGTCCCGCACCGGCGGCGATGATGAAGAACCAGACCCAGTCCACCTGCTCCGCGAGCCACCCGGTGAAGCCGCCGAGGAACTGCCCCGGCAGGGTCATGAGTGAACTGAACAGGGCGTACTGGGTGGCGGTGTACGCCGTATTGGTGAGACTGGCCAGATACGCCAGAAAAACGGATATCGCCATGCCGCCGGTGACGTTGTCGGCGATGATGGCGAACACCAGACCGTAGAGCTCCGGGCCGATCAGCGCCAGCCACGAGAAGGTGAGATTGGTCACCGGCGCCATGATCGCGGTGAAGATCAGCATCCTTGCGATACCGAAACGCAGCACCAGCACGCCGCCGAGCGCTGCGCCGCCAAGCGTCATGGCAAGCCCGAAGGCCGCGGCCACGTTGGCGATCTCGGTCTTGGTGAAGCCGAGATCCAGATAGAAGGGATTGGCCATGACCCCCATGACGATGTCGCTGATGCGGAACGTGCCCACGAACAACAACACTGCCACGGCGGCCAAGCCGTAACGCTTGAAGAAATCGGCGAACGGGCAGACCACCGCACTCAGAAACCAGGCCACAAAGTCGCGCAGCACGCCCTGATGGGTGGTGCGGTCCAGGTACTCCACCACCCGCTGTTCCATGCGACGGGTATCCCCGCTGACCTGCTGAACTTCCGGCTCGCGCACGATCAGGGTGGTGATCAGCCCCACCCCCATCAGTACGGCCATGGCGCCGTAGGCAACGCTCCAGTTGCCCACCGCCGCAATGTGCAGCGCACCGGCGCCCGCCATGAGAATCGCCAGTCGGTACCCGGTGACATAGGTGGCGGCCATGGCCCCCTGGCGCTCCCGCCCCACCGCCTCGACGCGGTAAGCGTCGATGGAGATGTCCTGGGTTGCCGAGCCGAAGGCGGTGATCACCGCCCAGAACGCCACCAGCCAGAGATTCTCGACCGGATCGGTCAGCGCCATGCCGAGCAGGCCGGCGGCCACGGTGCACTGCGCCGCAAGAATCCAGGCGCGCCGACGCCCGAACAGCGACGTCAGCACCGGCAGGGTCAGGCGGTCGACCAGCGGCGCCCACAGTACCTTGATGCTGTGTGCCAACCCCACCCAGCTGAGAAAGCCGATGGCGGCCAGCTCCACGCCGAGGTCGCGCAGCCACGCCGTGAACGTTCCTCCCACCAGCAGCAGCGGCAGCCCGGCGGCGAACCCCAGGAACAGCATGGCGAACACGCGTGGGTGCGCATAGACGCGCAGGGCGTCCAGCCGGGACGGACTGGCAGTGCTGGTGACGGATCCGGACATGGTGATACCGCGACGTTGGCGATGGCCGGACTGTAGCGGTTATCGCGCGTCAGGGAAACGCCCCAATCAGCGTGTTGTGCTTGCCATCTCGGCAACACCCTCGCCGGACCCGGGGCTCAGCAGCCACTTCTCCAGCTCCACCAGCAGGAACACGGTCAGGCCGGCGGCGAGAATCCGCAGCCAGTCCGCGGGCGCGAGCGCCTGGGAGCCGAACAGCAGCTGCAGCGGGGGCGCATAGGTGAACAGCAGCTGCAGGACGACGATCGCCGCAATGGAGCCCGGCACCCACGGGTTACCCCGCATGAGCCCCGCCGCCAACGCCGGGCGACGGACGAACCGCGCACTCACCAGATAGAAGATCTGGCAGACCACCAGGGTGTTCACCGCCACCGTGCGGGCGTATTCCATGGCGGCGTCATCGGCGTGGGCGAGTAGAAAGAGCCCGAACGTGGCGGTCACCAGAAGGACCGAGACAAACGCCACCCGCCAGACCAGAAAGCCGGACAGGATGGGCTCCGTCGGCGCCCGTGGCGGCCGCGCCATCACCCCGGCCTCCGTGGGTTCGAAGGCCAGCGCCAGGCCCAGAGTCACGGCGGTGACCATGTTCACCCAGAGGATCTGCACCGGCGAGATGGGCAGCAGCAGGCCAGCCAGCACGGCAGCGATCACCACCAGCGCCTGGCCGCCATTGGTGGGCAGCAGGAACAGCAGGGCCTTACGCAGATTGTCGTAGACCGTCCGCCCCTCTTCCACCGCCCGGGCGATGGAGGCGAAGTTGTCGTCGGCGAGCACCATGTCGCTGGCCTCCTTGGAGACCTCCGTGCCCTTGAGCCCCATGGCCACGCCCACGTCGGCGCGCTTGAGCGCGGGCGCGTCGTTGACGCCGTCACCGGTCATGGCCACGCGCTCGCCGCTGGCCTGAAGCGCCTGCACCAGCCGCAGCTTGTGCTCGGGGCTGGCGCGGGCGAACACGTCGGTTTCCGCAACCGCGCGCTGCAGCGCGGCGTCATCCATGGACTCCACATCGCCGCCGTTGAGCACCCGGCTGCCGTCGCCGATGCCCAGCTCACGGCCGATCGCCCGGGCGGTGAGGGCGTGATCACCGGTGATCATCTTGGTGCGGATGCCCGCCTCCTGGCACTGTCGCACGGCGGCGATGGCCTCTTCCCGCGGCGGATCGATGATGCCGACGAGCCCGAGCAGGACCAGGCCCTCATCCACATGTTCGAACGCCAGCTCCTGCTGGCCGGCGTCGGCGGCGCGGGCAGCCAGGGCCAGAACACGCTGCCCGCGGTCGGCCAGCCCGTCCATGACGCCGTGCCAGTGATCGCGGTCAATGACCTCATCGCCGTCCGCGGTGCGTTGCCGCGCACACATCTCCAGCACCCGCTCCGGCGCCCCCTTGAGATAGATCACGCCGGCACCGTGGTGGTCGTGATGGAGGGTGGCCATGAAGCGGTGTTCGGACTCGAACGGGATGGCGTCGGTGCGCGGCAGCTCGGCCCGCAGGTCGGAGGCGTCCAACCCACCCTTGAGGGCGAGCGTCATCAGGGCGCCCTCGGTAGGGTCGCCCTCCATGTGCCAGCCTCCCTCCCGGCGTTGTACCACGGCGTCGTTGCACAACAGCGCCGCGCGCAGCACCTCCGGCAGCACCGCCTCGGCCTCCGGGTCCACCGGCGCGCCATCGCGCTCCATGGCCCCTTCCGGGGCGTAGCCGACACCGCTGACGGCGTAATCGGTCTCCGCCGTTGCCACCGCCTGGACCGTCATCTCGTTGCGGGTGAGCGTACCGGTCTTGTCGGAGCAGATCACGGTCACCGACCCAAGGGTCTCTACGGCGGGGAGTTTGCGGATGATGGCGTTGCGCCCCGCCATCCGCTGCACGCCGATGGCCAGGGTGATGGTCATGATCGCGGGCAGACCTTCGGGGATGGCCGCCACGGCAAGCCCCACGGCGGCGAGAAAGATCTCGCCCCAGGCGTAATCGCGGAACGCCAGACCGAACAGGAATGTCAGCGCCGCCGCCACCAGAATGGCGCCGGCCAGCCACCGCCCGAACACGGCGATCTCGCGCAGCAGCGGCGTGGTGAGCTTCTCCACGTCGGCCAGCATGCTGCTGATGCGTCCGATCTCCGTGTGATCGCCGGTGGCAGTCACCACGCCCGTGGCCTGGCCGTATGCCACCAGGGTGCCGGAGAAAGCCATGTTCAGCCGGTCACCCAGCACGGCATCCGCCGGAACCGGGTCGGCGTGCTTGTTCACGGCAACGGATTCGCCGGTCAGCACGGCCTCGTCCACGCGCAGCTCGCGCACGCGGAGCAGACGCAGATCGGCCGGCACCTTGTCGCCGGACTGGAGCACGACGATATCCCCGGGGACCAGTTCCTCGGCGGGCACGGTGACGCGTCGGCCGCCGCGTATGGCCGTGGCCTGGGGCGAGAGCATGTCGCGGATGGCATCCAGCGCGCGCTCGGCCTTGCCCTCCTGGAGCACACCGATGACGGCGTTGATCACGACAACGCCCAGGATCACGCCGGTATCAACCCAGTGACCCAGCAGGGCGGTGACCACGGCGGCCGCGACGAGGACGTAGATCAGCACGTTGTGGAACTGCAGCAGAAAGCGCATGAGCGGCCCGTGGCGACGCTGCGGGCGCAGGCGGTTCGGCCCGTGGCGCTCGAGCCGCTCGGCCACCGCGTCCCGGCTCAGGCCGTCCCGGTGCGTCTCCAGGCGCTCCACCACGGCGCCCGCCTCGGTCGCGTGCCAGTCCTCCCGAGGACTCTGATCCGTCGCCATTTCGTCAGTCCCTCCGCTCATGAGCTCGACCGTGACAAGTATTGCGCACTGCAACAGACTAGCGCATGACGTGGATCAAGTCCGCACGGCCCTTGAATTCCCGACCCGGCGCCCCGATCCAGAAACGCTCACGCGCAGGCCATTGGCGGCAAATGCACTTTGTTTTCGGCACCGTGAATGTAGACAATGCTCCTCCCGAAAGAAAAACCGATCGGAGGAACCGACATGACCGGAGCCGAACTGCCGCTGACGCCACTGATTTCCCTGCTGGCCGGGGTTGCGATCCTGATCGTGCCCAAGCTGCTGAACTACATCATTGCCGCCTACCTGATCCTGGTGGGAGTCATCGGCCTGATGTGATGCCGCCGGCGCGGCCAACTTCTAGGAGAGACCATGAGCGAGGCGAAACATCAGAAGCTGCTGATCCTGGGCTCCGGACCTGCGGGTTACACCGCTGCCGTCTACGCCGCACGAGCCAATCTCGAGCCGGTCCTGGTCACCGGCATCGAGATGGGCGGTCAGCTCACGACCACCACCGACGTGGACAACTGGCCGGGCGACGTGGAAGGGCTGCAGGGCCCGGCGCTGATGGAGCGCATGAAGGCCCACGCCGAGCGCTTCGGCACCGAGATCATCTTCGACCACATCCATACGGTGGACGTGACCCAGCGGCCGTTTCGCCTCGAAGGTGACGTGGGCGCCTACACCTGCGACGCACTGATCATTGCCACGGGCGCCAGCGCGCAATACCTCGGGCTGGAGTCCGAAACCACGTTCGCCGGCAAGGGCGTCTCCGCCTGCGCCACCTGCGACGGATTCTTCTACCGCAATCAGAAGGTGGCGGTGATCGGCGGCGGCAACACGGCCGTGGAGGAAGCGCTGTACCTGTCCAACATCGCATCCCACGTCACGCTGGTGCATCGGCGCGACTCGCTGCGGGCGGAGAAAATCCTCCAGGACAAACTATTCGCCAAGGCCGAAGCCGGTCAGATCACGCTGCAGTGGAACCACACCCTGGACGAGATCCTCGGTGATGACACTGGCGTCACCGGTGCCCGGGTCAGGTCCACGGAGAGCGGCGAGACCACGGACCTGGACGTGGCCGGGGTGTTCATCGCCATCGGCCACAAGCCCAACACCGACATCTTCCAGGGTCAACTGGACATGCAGGGTGGCTACATCCGCGTGAAAAGCGGCCTGGAAGGCGACGCCACCGCCACCAGTGTGCCGGGCGTGTTCGCCGCCGGCGATGTCATGGACCACGTCTACCGCCAGGCAGTGACCTCCGCCGGCACCGGCTGCATGGCCGCGCTCGACGCCGAGCGCTACCTGGACCGCATCAGCAACACGTAAATCGCGGGCCGCAGCCTCTCCCCGGGGCCGCGGCACTCCGCTCGACAGGGGTTGTGAAAAGGCAGGGAAGCCCTCAAGGTTATGGAGACAGGCCCCTGCAATTCACCCGAAGCCCCTGAAGAAGAGAACCATGGCGACGAGTCCTCAGAATCCAGCCGTTGTAACGCGCAATGACCAGGAGCAGGAACATGTGGACCGGGAGACGGACAACCTGGCGCTGTACTACTACGACACCTGCCCGTTCTGCATCCGGGTCCTGCGCACCATCGAACGCCTCCGCCTCAAGATCGAGCTGCGCGACATCCGCCGTGTGCCCGCCTACCGGGAGCAGCTCCTGCAGGGTGGCGGCAGCAGCACCGTGCCCTGTCTGCTGATCCAGAAAGAGGACGGCTCGCTGGACTGGCTCTATGAGTCGGACGCGATCATGGGCTACCTGGAAGACAGGTTCGCCTGATCGTAATCCACGGTTAACGGCGCGTGGTCCGAGAAGCGGTCGTCGGTATAGACGGACGCGTCTCGCAGCGACGGCTTCAGGCCAGGCGTGATCACCTGGTAGTCGATCCGCCAGCCCGTGTTGTTGTCCCAGGCCCGGCCGCGGTTCGACCACCAGGTGTACTGCTCCCGCTCCGGGTAGAGCGCCCGGTAGGCGTCCACCCAGCCCACCTCGTCGAAGACGCGGTCCAGCCACTCCCGCTCATGGGGCAGAAAGCCGGAGTTCTTCCGGTTGCTGCGCCAGTTGCGCAGGTCGAGCTCGCGGTGGGCGATATTCCAGTCGCCGCAGATGATGTACTCGCGGCCGTCGGCCATGAGCTCGCGCAGGTGATCCAGGAAGTCGCCCATCCAGCCTTCCTTCACCCCTTGCCGCTGGTCGCCGGACGAGCCGGACGGGAAATACAGCGACACCACCGACAGCGCGCCGAACCGCGCCTCGATCCAGCGGCCCTCGGCGTCGAAGTCCGGCCAGCCGAGCCCGCGGATGACGTCATCCGGCTCACGTCGGGCGTAGATGCCGACGCCGCTGTACCCCTTCTTCTCCGCGGCGTGCAGCGCCACGTGATAACCCTCGGGATGAAACGGGTCCGCGGGCAACTGGTCGGGCTGGGCCTTGAGCTCCTGCAGGCAGACCACGTCGGCCTGCTGCTGCGGCAACCAGTCGAAGAATCCCTTGCGGGCCGCGGCACGGATGCCATTGCAGTTGAGGCTGATAACGCGCATGGACAATCGCCTTGCAGGTAACAACGGACCGGAAACAAACGGGGCGGCCCTGCTGGGCCGCCCCGGAATGCAAGTCGCGGATCGAGGCGCGTTACATGCGCTCGAACAATGCGGCGATGCCCTGACCGCCGCCGATGCACATGGTCACCACCGCGTAGCGGCCGCCGGCGCGCTGGAGCTCGTAGAGCGCCTTAACCGTCAGGTTGGCACCGGTGGCGCCGATGGGATGCCCCAGGGAGATGCCGCTGCCGTTGGGGTTGACCTTGTCCATGTCCAGCTCCAGGTCGCGGCACACGGCCAGCGCCTGGGCGGCAAAGGCTTCATTGATCTCCCAGACGTCGATCTGGTCACGGCTGACCCCGGTTTTCTCCAGCAGCTGCTGCACCGCCGGCACCGGACCGATACCCATGTACTTGGGATCCACCGCGGCCACCGTGCCGGCCACGAGGCGACCCATGGGCTTGAGACCGGCCTTCTCGGCCGCACCCGCTTCCATCATGGTCACCGCCGCGGCGCCATCGTTCAGGGACGACGCGTTGCCGGCCGTCACGGTGCCGCCGTCGCGCTTGAACACGGGCTTCATGCCGGAGAGCGCGTCCGCGTCGGTGTCGCGGCGGGGACCCTCGTCGGTGTCGAACACCTTCGTGCCCTTCCGGGACTTGATCTCCACCGGCATGATCTGGTCCTTGAAGCGGCCTTCGTCGATGGCGTTGGCCGCCCGCCGGTGGCTCTCGGCGGCCAGCGCATCCTGATCCTCCCGGGACACGCCCCACTTCTCGGCCACGTTCTCGGCGGTGATGCCCATGTGGCACTTGTCGAAGGGATCGGTCAGCGCCCCTACCATGGCATCCAGCATGGCGCCGTCGCCCATGCGCTGCCCCCAGCGGCCGGACGGCAGCCAGTAGGGCGCGCGGGACATGGCATCGGCGCCACCACCCACCACGGCCTCGGCGTCGCCGTTGCGGATGTAGTCGGAGGCCGTGAGAATCGCCTGCAGGCCGCTGCCGCACAGGCGATTGAGGGTCAGCGCCGGGGTCTGCTGAGCGAGGCCACCATTGATGGTGGCCACGCGGGCCAAATACATGTCCCGCGGTTCGGTGTGAATGACGTTACCGAACACCACGTGCCCGACCTGCTGCGGGTCCACGCCGGACCGGCGCACGGACTCGCGCAGAACGTCCGCGGCGAGATCGCCGAGAGAGACATCCTTCAGCCCGCCACCGTAGGTACCAATCGCCGTGCGGGCTCCGCTTACCACCACAACTTCGCGCGTCATGTCATGCCTCCTCGCTGGAAATCCGGCCTGCCTGGCGCGGTCTGGCGCGTGCCTGCGCCATCCCGGTCCGGCACCGGTGGAATACTGGACAGGCATTGTAGTTGGCGCCCGTGCGGGTGTCGACTTAGGGAAACACTGAACAATTCGCATGGGGCTCTGCGGAGCCATGCGTTCGCAGTGGCAAGGCGGCGTTCGCAGTCAATGGCCGTCGCCCTTGGCAAGAACGCCAACACAGTCCACTGCGAACGCATGGCCCGCCCGTCGGGGTCTTCAGCCGTGCCCG
>SLBZ01000076.1 GCA_007126095.1 Aquisalimonas sp. | reverse complement strand
CCAGCTGTTCGATGGTGGTGACGTTGCGGTTGATTTCCTCGGCCGTGGAGCTCTGCTCTTCCAGAGCGGTGGCGATCTGGTTCGACATGTCCGAGATGTGCGTCACTCCGGCCATAATGGCATCCAGGGCGGCCACGGCATTGCGCGCCTCTTCCACGTTGCGACCGGCACTGTCCTGACCACTGGTCATCACGTCGACCGCATTGCGGGTGCCTTCCTGAAGCTGCTCAATGATCTCTTCGATCTCGCCGATGGATTCCTGGGTATTGCTCGCCAGCTTGCGCACCTCGTCCGCCACCACGGCAAACCCTCGACCATGTTCGCCGGCCCGTGCCGCCTCAATGGCGGCGTTTAGAGCCAGCAGGTTGGTCTGCTCGGAGATGTTGCGGATAACCGTCAGCACCTGCCCGATACGCTCGGCGCGCTGTTCCAGATCCTGGATGACTCCGGCCGCCTGCTCCACTTCGCCGGCCAGGGCCTCCATCCCCGTTGACGATGTCTCCAGCGCCGTACGCGCCTGAGCACTGCGGCCGTTGGCATCGGAGGCGGCATCAGACGCTTCCTGGGTATTACGGGCGATCTCCTGCACCGTGCTGCTCATCTCGTTCATGGCCGTCGCCACCTGGGAGACTTCGGTGCTCTGCTGCTGCGCACCTTCACTGCTTCGCGCCGAGGTCACCGACAGCTCCTCGGACGCACTGGCGACCTGCTCCGATGCCTGACTGATGTGCTGCACGGTCTCACGCAGGCCACGGGTCATGCGTCCCATGGCATTCAGGAGCTGCCCGACTTCGTCCCGGGCCTGGCTGCCGACGTCCACGGAGAGATCGCCGTCCGCCACACGCTGAGAGCAGGTCACTGCTTCCGCCAGAGGACGGGTAATGGAGCGGGCGACCACGTAGGCGAGCAGCACGGCGACCACCAACGCGCCGAGCCCGGCACCCAGGGTCGTATAGGCCAGGGTCTCGAGGGTCGCTCGCCGATCCGCGATCTCCGCTTCGACGTCAGCCAGGAATGCGTCTGTACCCCGGTCCAATTCCTCTTTCTGCGCCTCGTAGTCCCCACCAAAGACAATAGCCTGGGCGGCGTCGAGGTCGCCCTGCTCCACCGCGTCGAACGCCTCCGCCTCCAGCGTCAGCAACGCATCGTTGGCCGCACCGGTGGAGGCATCAAAGGCTGCAGCCACGTCATCCGGCGCCATTGCGACCAGCTCGTCTAGCACTCTGTCCAATTCCGCCGCATGGGTGTCGTAACGATCCATCCATTTGGTCTCGCCGGTCACGGCGGCCATGAACGTCGAACCGGTCAGTACCTCGTCCAGATACATCACCCGCTCACTCAGCGCGCCGACGCGTTCGGACTCGGTATTCAGTGAGCGTTGCTGTTCCAGCACGTACGAGGCCATGACGAGAATGAACGCGATGACGATCAGGAACAGGCCGGTGAGCGTGAGCATCTTCTGTCCGACGGACAGTCGTTCGAGCGCGCGGTAAGGCGTCATACAGTTCCCTCCGGTGACGGGTGCATGTGGGAGGACCCACACCCCGCATTAACGACCAATCCGGAAGGAACTTGACCAATCGATTCGTGACTCTCACGACAAAAGCGTTCGCGTATTGCGACGCAACACGAACTGGGATTGGCGCGGCGGGCTCGCTCAGCCCGCCGGGCGCAGCCGGACCAGCGGCGCATCGGCCTGGTCCACCAGCACGTAGACGTCGCCCGAGTCGGGATGCACGCGCACGTCGCGAATCCGCCAGCCACGGTCGGCGAGCAGGCGGTACTCGTTCACGACCTCACCGCCGTCCATCTCGAAGCGGGCCAGATACCGGTGCCGGAGATTGCCCATGAGCAGATCGCCCTCCCACTCGGGAAAAGCCGCCCCGGCGTAGATTGCCAGGCCGGACGGCGGGAACCCGGACTGGCCGTGATCGTACCGGGTACCATCCCAGTAGTAGACGGGGTTAACGGTATCGTCGCGCTCGTGGGGCAGGTCACCGATACGGGTTCCGGAGCCATACTGCACCCCATACGTCGCGATGGGCCAGCCGTAATTGCCGCCGGGCTGATCGATGCGGTTGATCTCGTCACCGTCCTGCTGGCCGTGCTCGTTCTGCCAGATGGCACCGGTCTCCGGGTGAATCGCCATCCCCTGACTGTTCCGGTGCCCGTAGGTGTAGATGGCATCCAGGGCATCGTCATCATCGACGAAGGGGTTGTCGTCGGGAACGCTTCCGTCTGCATTGAAACGCAGGGTCTTGCCCCAGTTGCTCCGGAGATCCTGGGGGCTGTCCAGGTCGCGCCGGTCACCGGTGGTCATGTAAAGCCGGTCGTCATCGTCGAACACGAGGCGGGAGCCGAAATGCCCGTTATTGCTGCCGAATGGCTCTGCCACGTACAGCACTTCGAAATCACGCAGCGCTGCGCCATCGTCACTCAGACGGCCACGCCCCAGATGCGTGGCATAGCCGCTGCCGCCTTCGTTCTCCGCAGAGTAGGTCAGATAGACCCAGCGCTCGCCGTCGGCAAACCGCGGATGCAGCACCACATCCAGCAATCCCCCCTGCCCCACGGCAGCCACCGCGGGGGTGCCGGAGACGGTGCGTGCCTCACCGGAGGCCAGGTCCACGAGCAGCAGGCGCCCGGGCCGCTCCGTCACCAACGCCTGATCAACATCCTGGCCGGGGAGAAAGGTCAGAGACCACGGCGTGTCCAGCCCATCTGTGACCACGTCCACTTCATAATCCACCGGCTCCTCGACATCTTCGGTCGCGACCGCCGTCGAGCCGGCCCACAGAGTACAGGCGGCAATGAGGGAGGCCCCGGCAGGCAGGGCGACCAGTCGCAGTCGGCGCAGAATGGCCATGGGTATACCTCCAGACGTTCAAGGATCCGGACCAGCCGCCCCGACCGGGGACGGCCTCACTCTCGCTCGTCGAACAGTGCCT
>SLBZ01000051.1 GCA_007126095.1 Aquisalimonas sp. | reverse complement strand
TTCTTCTGACCAACCTGGGCATCGTGGTGCTGCTTGGCATCATGCTGAATCTCTTCATCGAGCCGTGGATGGCGCGGGAAGGGATGCACATGAACACCACGGGCATCCTGATTCTGGCCACCATCTTCGGCATGGGGGGCGCGTTCATCTCCCTGGCCCTGTCCAAGACCATGGCCAAGCGCATGACTGGGGCGCGGGTGATCGACAAGCCGGCCAACCCCACCGAGCAGTGGCTGGTGGATACGGTCCGTCGGCACGCTCAACAGGCCGGCATCGGCATGCCGGAAGTCGCCATCTACGATGCCCCGGAGATCAACGCGTTTGCCACCGGCATGAAGCGGGATGATGCGCTCGTGGCGGTCAGTGCCGGGCTGCTGCGGCAGATGAACGCGGACGAGGCCGAGGCTGTCATCGGTCACGAGGTGGCCCATATCCAGAACGGCGACATGGTCACGCTGGCCCTGATCCAGGGCGTGCTGAACACCTTCGTGATCGTGCTGTCGCGGGTGGTGGGCATGTTCGTGGACAAGGTGATCTTCAAGAACGAACGCGGCTACGGCCCAGGCTTCTGGATCACGGTGATCTTCGCCCAGATCGTGCTCGGCATCATAGCCAGCATGATCGTGCAGTGGTTTTCGCGGCAGCGGGAGTACCGCGCCGACCTGGGCGGCGCCCGATTTGCCGGTCGCGAGAAGATGATCGCGGCGCTGGAGAAGCTCAAGCGCAACAGTGAGCCGTCGACGCTGCCGGAGCAGGTCGAGGCGTTCGGTATCTCCGGCCGCATGGGGCAGGGGCTCAAGAGCCTCATGATGAGCCATCCGCCCCTGGATGACCGCATTGCCGCGCTGCGGGAGCGGCGTTACGGCTGAACCGGTTCAGATCACGGTTCCGGTGAAGTCATAGTCCATGTCGGGGGAGGGGGCGTGCAGGAAATGGCCCTGCACGAAATCGACCTGGTAGCGCCAGTAGGTCGCCATGGTCATGGCGTCCTCCACGTAGCCGGCGATGACCTGCTTCTTCATGGCGTGGGCGTTCTCGATAATCGACCGCACCCGTTCCTGGGTCTGCTCATTGCTGGCGAGATCCCGGCCCAGTGAGCGGTCCAGCTTCAGGTGATCCGCCGGCAGGTGCTTGAGCAGCTGGAACGGGTTCAGGCTGCTGCCGAAGTGGTCGAGTGCAAACCCGCAGCCCAGCTCCTTGATGCCCCGGAAGGCCTCCCGGGCATCGTTGAGCTGGGTGACGGCAACCGGCTCGTTCACCTCGAAACTGAGTGCGGCGCCGCGGACGCCGTGGGCCTTCAGACGAGCGCCCAGGAACGTCGTGAAATCCCGGTCGGCCAGCGTCTGCCCCGAGAGCTTGATCATGAGCGTGGTGGAGTCGTCGGTGGTTGCCTGCCGTTTGAGGGCCTGCAGTACGTGCTCGACCACCCAGCGGTCCAGTTGGTGCATGACGCCGGCGTCCTCGGCCTGGGGGACGAAGTCCGTGGGCATCAGGTCAACGCCTTCCTCGTTGCGCAGTCGCAGCCGCACCTCGTAGCGGGGTGAGCCATCGCCGCTCAGGGAGGCGACGGGCATGTAGACCAGGTGAAACCGGTTCTGCTGCAGTGCATCTTCAATGGTCTCCCGCCACCGCTGTGCCGCCACGGCACTGCCGTTGCGGTCGTCCGTGGCATGCAGGTGGACCTGGTTGCCACCGGCGTTGCGCGCGAGCTCGCACGCCTGGTGGGCGCGCGAGATGGCGTCGTCGGCGTCCGGTGATGTCTCGCCGATCATGAGTGCGCCGATGGTGCAGGTGGTCGTGACCGTGTGCTGCCCGGCCTCTACGATGTGATCCTCCACCTGCTGCCGGATGGCCTCTGCCAGGGCCACGGCCTCGTGTACGCTGCGGTGGGGCAGCAGTACCGTGAAGACGTCGTCGGCGAAGCGTCCGGCGAGGTAGTCCGTCTCCAATTCGGCGCTGATGAGACCTGCAACGTCGGTGACCGTTTTGTCACTTGCCGCGATGCCCAGCTTCTGTCGGATGCCGTCGAGGTTTTCCACCTGCACGTAAAGCAGGCCGTGACTGCTGTCGTCGTCGGCGGCGGTTTCGGCCATGACCGCCTTCAGTTCGTCGAGGAAGTGCGTGCGATTGGCAAGCCCCGTGAGCAGGTCTTTCCGGCTCAGTGAATCCAGCTCCGCCTCCAGTTCGCTGTCATCGGACTGATCCCGCAGGAGGATCTGCGTGCATGCTTCGCCGTCAACGGTGGCCGCGGACAGGCTGATCTGCACAGGTACGGTCCGCCCGCCGGTGATCATGCTGACGCCGGCGTGCGGCTCGCTGTGGTCGCCCTGGCTGTAGCGCCGCAGCAGCTCCTTGAAGGTCTTCTGGTCGTCGGGGCTGACCATGTCGAGGATCGGCATGCCCTCGATGTCGGCGAACGCATCGACGCCGAACTTCTCCAGGTAGGCCGGATTGGCGTAGATGTGCATGCCTTCATGCACATAGGCGATGGCATCCCGGGAATTGTCCATCAGGGCGCTGGCCCGTCGTTCCGACTCGCGCAGCGCCTTCTCGATGCGGCGCAGGCGGCGCCGCTCGTTGAGGTGTCGGAGTTCCCGTCGCACCACCAGTTTGAGGTGCTCCAGGTCGCTCTTGCAGACCATGTCCTGGGCGCCCGCAAGCAGGGCTTCGCGGCGCCGGTTCTGGTCATCGTCGCCGGTAACCGCGAGCAGCGGCAGATCGCGACCGCTTTCCTGGATGATGTGCGCTGCGTCGGCGAACCCGAGGCTGTCGAGCTCCGTGGAGCACAGGAACAGGTCGAAGGCGTGCTCGGAGAGGGTGTCGCGGAGATCCTCGTCGTCCTCGATCCGCGTGGCGCGCACCGCGTGCCCGGCGTTACGCAGTACGCTGATGAACATCTCGGCGTCGTTCAGCGATGCTTCTGCCACAAGTAGCCGGACAACCTCGTCCTGATTCATGCGCTCGATCCCTGCTGTGGTTGAGTGGTTCACTGGATGGTGCCGTAGCGCGGAGGCGACGCCAAGCCTTGCGTTATCCGTGCCCCGGGGTGCTCAACGGCGTCTTGGCCGGGGCGCCGGCGTCCTCCCGGGTCAGCTGCGGGACCAGGTAGCCCGGCAGCCGCTCGGCCAGGGCCGCCGCCAGTGCCCGGGCGCTGGCGTCGGGAACCAGGAAATGGGTCGCCCCGGCCACCCGGTCGAGCTGATGCAGGTAGTAGGGCAGTACGCCCATGGCGAACAGGCGCTCGCTGAGCGCCTCCTGACTGGCGACATCGTCATTGATTCCGCGCAGCAGTACGGCCTGGTTGAGCAGGGTGACGCCGGCTTGCCGCAGCCGGTCACAGGCGGCGGCGACGCTGGTGTCCAGCTCGTTGGCGTGGTTGGCGTGCAGCACCATGACCGGTTGCAGCCGGCCACCGGCAAACCACTGCACGAACGCGTCGTCCACCCGCTCCGGCAGCACCACGGGCAGTCGCGAGTGCACGCGCAGCCGGCGCAGATGCCCGATGGCGTCCAGCTCGGCGGCAAGCGGGGCCAGGCGGTGATCGGGCAGAGTGAGCGGATCGCCCCCACTGAGAATGACTTCGGTCAGCTCCGGGCGCCCGCGGAGGTACGCCAGGGCAGGGCCCCACTGGTCCCGGGCGGCGTGTGCGTCGCCGTAGGGGAAGTGGCGGCGGAAGCAGTAGCGGCAGTTGATGGCGCAGGCGCCGGTGGTGATCAGCAGCGCCCGCCCGTGGTACTTGTGCAGCACGCCGGGTGCGCTCAGGGCGGAGAGGTCGCCCACGGGGTCCCGGACAAAGCCGGGGTCGTCGTCCTGTTCCGCCGCCAGCGGCAGAACCTGGCGCAGCAGTGGATCATCCGGGTCGCCGTGGCGCATGCGTGCCACGAACCCCCTGGGGACCCGGACCGGGAAGGACGCATGCCCCGCACGCGCCGCCGGCAGGTGCGCCGGATCCAGCCCCAGTGCGGCCAGGAGCTCATCCGGGCGGCGATAGCCACGGGCCAGTTCGCTCTGCCAGGCGGAAAACCGGTGCGGTGTACGGGAAGCAACGCCTGCTGACATGGGCTTCTGCCAAGAAGGTTAGTAACGGTGCGGAATTTTCGTTAGCATTCAGGGCCGTCGGCGCGGACGCGCACAGCTTGCGCGCGGCCGCGGCCCGAACGAAACGGAGCCATCACACTAGCACATCAGTCGCCGGGCAGGCTCCCGCCCGGCGCCCATCGCAGGTAACGGGGTCCCAATGGCGACATACAGCACCAACCAGTTCAAGGGCGGACTCAAGCTCATGCTCGACGGCGAGCCGTACAGCATCGTCGAGAACGAGTTCGTCAAACCCGGCAAGGGTCAGGCGTTCAACCGGGTCAAACTGCGTAATCTCAAGACCGGCAAGGTGCTGGATCGCACCTTCAAGTCCGGCGAGTCCGTGGAAGCGGCCGATGTGCTGGAGACCGAGCTCCAGTATCTCTACAGCGACGGCGAGTTCTGGTACTTCATGGACATGGAGACCTTCGACCAGATTGCTGCCAACAAGGCCGCCATGGGCGACGCCGACAAGTGGCTGAAGGAGCAGGATATCTGCAACGTCACCCTGTGGAACGGCGAGCCGCTGCAGGTGGACGCGCCGGCGTTCGTCGAACTCAAGGTCACGGAGACGGACCCGGGCCTCCGGGGCGACACCAGCAGCGGCGGCAGCAAGCCGGCCACGGTGGAGACCGGCGCAGTGGTGCGGGTGCCGTTGTTCATTGAAGAGGGTGAAGTACTGCGCATCGATACCCGCACTGCCGAGTACGTGAGCCGCGTCAAGGAGTGACGCCGGCGCTCGCGCGCCTTGCCGACAAGCGGCACAATGGCGCAGCGAGCTGGCCGAACGTCTGAGAAGGTAAGTAATGCCGTGACGGACGAAGCCTGGCGGCCCGCCGCCTCCCTGGAAACCCTGTATGCGCGGTCCCGACTGCTGGACGCGGTGCGGGGTTTTTTTCGTGAGCGCGGCGTCCTGGAGGTGGAGACGCCCATGCTCTCCGCCGCCGCGGCGACCGATCCGAATCTGGAGCCCCTGGTCACGTGCTATGACGGCCCCGGCGCGCCGCCGGACGGCCGGATGTATCTGCACACGTCCCCGGAGTTCCCCATGAAGCGCCTGCTGGCCGCCGGCTCCGGCGCGATCTGGCAGATGACCCGGGTTTTCCGTGGTGGCGAGCGGGGGGTGCGGCACAACCCCGAGTTCACCATGCTCGAGTGGTATCGCCCCGGCTGGGACCACTGGGCGCTTATGGATGAGGTCGCGGCGCTGGTTCACCACGTCGCCGGGCCGCAACCGGTGCGTTTTCACACCTATGCGGAGCTGTTTGCCCCGCTGGGCATTGATGCCCACGGCGATGACACCGCGCGCCTCGAGGCCGCGGCCGACCGGTTGGTGGTGGCGCCGCCGCAGGGGCTGGATCGGGAGGCGCTGCTGGATCTGATCCTGTCCCACTGCATTGCGCCGAATCTGGGCCGTGGCGCCCTGGATTTCGTGCATGACTTCCCCGTGGCCCAGGCCGCACTGGCCCGCATCCGGCCCGTTGATCCGCCGGTGGCGGAGCGCTTCGAGTGCTACCTGCAGGGCATGGAGATCGCCAACGGGTTTCACGAGTTGAGCGATGCCGGCGAGCAGCGACGGCGTTTTGCAGCAGATCAGGACAAGCGCCGCGACCGCGGTCAGTCGGTGCTGCCGATGGACGAGAATCTGCTGGCCGCCCTCCAGGCGGGGCTGCCCGATTGCGCGGGGGTGGCTCTGGGGCTGGATCGGCTGTTCATGGTGGCGCTGGGGGCTGCGCACATCGACGAGGTGCTTGCGTTTCCCCTGGAGCGGGCATGACGGGCGGTTTGCGTGGCGGCGCATGAGTCGGGATGGTGGGCGTAAACGTCCACCCTACGCCCAGACCCGAGGCACCGCCCCGTAGGGTGGACCGTCAGGTCCACCGGGCGAATCGCCACCCGGCCCCCTTGCCCCGGAGCACCGCCCCGAAGGGTGGACCTCCAAGTCCGCCAGGTGAATCAGCACCCCGCCACCTTGCCCCGGAGCACTTCACCCGTAGGGTGGACCTTCAGGTCCACCAGTCGCTAACTCCGACGCGCTCAATCGTCCCCGTCCTCCGGTGTCAGGACTTTCGCATCCCCGGAGTGGTCGACCGTCTCCAGCTGCACCGGCCGCCGCCACACCCGCTGGATGTAATTGAGCACCTTGCGGGAGCGGGCCAGGTCCAGGCCCCGGCCGTCGCTCTCCACGTCGTGCCCCAGTTCCAGGTGGCCATCGGCGCCCATGGCTTTCACGTAGATCCGCGGCCCGCCGTAGTTGAACTTCGGCGCCAGGATGTTCTCCCGCAGGGTGTCAATCTCCCGGTCGCGCACGATGAACCGTTCTTCGCCGCCGGCGCCGGGGCGGCGGGTGAAGTTGAACAGCCGCAACTCCTTGGCGAGGTCCTCGTGGAGGTAGTTGCGGATAAAGCTGAAGTCGTCCTCGTCGCGGCGGATCGCCAGCGCCTCTTCCAGGCTGCAGTCCTTCAGAATGCGCTCCCACATGGAGAACCCGAGGTGGTAGGGGTTCACCCGCAGTGAGACCGCATCGTCGCCAGCGTAGGGCCGGACCACGTCGGAGTGGGTCTTGATGGCGTCCAGGTAGACCCGGTTGGGGAGAAAATCCGCTTCCCGCAGCAGGCGGGCGTGCCAGTAGCTGGCCCAGCCTTCGTTCATGATCTGGCAGGCGAACACGGGGTAGAAGTAGAACGACTCCTCCCGTACCGCGAGGAAGATGTCCCGCTCCCAGCCCTCCAGTTCCGGGGCGTAGCGGGCGATGAACCAGAGCAGGTCGTACTCCGGCCCGGGCGGGATCGGCGCACGCTCCCGCGCGGGCAACGGCTCCGCCTCGTCTTCCCCGGGCAGCTGGTTGTAATGACGCTGGAACCCCTGGGCTGGCGGCTTGTCACGCGGTTCGCGCATCTCCGGGTAATCCGGGCGGTTGAGCCCCTGATTGATGTCCACGTTGGCCTCCAGGGCGAGAGCGGCATCAAGCACCGCTTCCACCCGGCTCTGCCCGTGGTCCTCGATGGCTGCCTGGATCCGGTTGGCGCGCTCGGCGGCCTGCTCCACGATGTGGTAGCCCACCTCGCGCTGCATGCGGTCGAACAGTTGATTGTTGCGGGAGAAGTCCGCGTGGCCGAGCACGTGGGCGGTGACCAGCGTGTTCTCGGCCAGGGCGTTGTCGTCCACCAAGTATGCGCGGTTCGGGTTGCCGGGGAAGACCACCTCGAAGATCTTCGAGTGGCCCATGCGGTGCTGGACGTACTGGTAGATGTAGCGCACCCCGAACGACCAGTGGGGCATGCGCACCGGCAACCCGTAGACCGCCACCTCCATCATGAAGGCGTTGGGAACCAGCTCGAAGTCCACCGGGTAGAAGCTCAGGCCGCGCTCCTTTGCCAGGGCCTCGATCCGCGGTGCGTAATCGGCAAGCTGCTCGTTGCTCATCTCCGGGCCGTGCATGTGTTCCACGGTGACCTCCTGGCTCGTGATGCGTCGGTGCTAGTCGCTTTCTGCGGTGTCGACCTGTCGCCGGAAGAACGCGCGAATAGCGTCCCAGATGTCCTCGTCGGCGTGCACGGTGTAGCTGCTGACCGGGTAGTTGCGCGCCTCCAGGGACTTGAACAGCCGTCCGGTCTCGGAGCGCGCCGCCTCGAAGCGGTTCTGGGGTGTCTCCACCAGCCCCATGAAGTTCACCTCCGACGCCAGCTCCAGGGCGACTGCCTCGGCGGCGTCGCGGTCGTCGGCGAAGTTGTCGCCGTCCGATGCGTAGAAGACGTACTGGTTGTACTGGGCGGCGGGATAGCGCTGGGCGAAGATGTCACGCACGCTGCGTAATCCGCTGGAGGCCACGGTGCCGCCCGTGGCGCTGATCTGGAAGAACTCCTCCTCGCTGAACTCCCACGCCTCGTTGGTGTGTGCCACGAACACCGTCTCGATATTGCCGTACTGGCGGCGCAACCCTTGGGTGGCCCAGAAGAAGAACGCCTTGGCGAGCTTGCGCCGGTTGCCGTCCATGCTTGCCGAGACGTCCAGGATGAACGCCACCACGGCGTTCATGGCGGGGCGGCGCCTCCGGGAGAGCTGCCGGTAGCGCAGATCGTCGTCGGTGAATGGCACCGGGTCGGTCTGTACGGCGCGCCGCTTGACCGCTTCCTTGACCGTGCGGCGGCGGTCCAGCCGCGCCCTCGGCCCGCGCCGGTCCCAACCCTCGGGCGTGAGCTCGTCGTCCTGCAGGGCGTCGGCGGTCTTGGGCTTGAGGTCCGGCAGTTCCAGTTCCTGCCAGATCCAGTCCACGATGTCGTCCACCTTGAACTCCAGCACGAACTGGAATTCCCCTTCGCCGCTGCCCCCCTCGCCGCTGCCCTTGCCGCGTTTCGGCTGACCGCCGGTGCGGAACACGTCGCCCGGCTCGCCGTTGCCCTGACCCACACCGTCGTCCTCGTGGGGATCGCGCAGGCGGAAGCGGTAGTGCTCCATGAACCGCACCGGCACCTGCACTGTCCGGTCGCCGGGGCGGCTGAGGATGTCGGATCCGGTGACCATGTCAGGCAGGTGGTCGCGAACCGCGTCCCGGACCTTCTGGTTGTGCCTGAGCCAGTCGCGGGCACCACGGGAGAACAGGTCGTACCAGCGGTTGTGTACCGCCATGCGGGAGATGGGCTGTCTGTCGTCGTCGCGCATAGTGCCTCCAGGAAAGCAGTCCCGGCCGGGCGGCGTCCCTGCCGCCCGGGCCCCGCAGCGTCTACTCCTGGGAGAGCAGGGTGGTGACGTAGTTCAGGGCCTCGCGGGCACTGTGGGCGTCATACCCGTAATCACTCACCAGACGGTCCTCGACCGCCGAGACCTTCCGCTGCGTCTCGTCATCGGGCCGTGCGCTGGAGGTCACCAGTCGCAGGACATCACGCCGCTCCTGGAACAGGTACTGTTCCACCGCCTCGCGCAGCCGTTCGTGACTGCCCAGGGTGAACTTCTCGCCGCGCTTGTAAGAGCCCATGGCCTTGCGGACCACCTCCTGGCGGAACGAGTGCTTGCCGGCATCGGAGATGGAGATCTTCTCCTCCACGCCGCGCAGGAAGCGTTCGTCCGCGTCCCGCTCCTCGCCGGTAATGGGATCTTCCACCTTGCGGTTGTCCAGCACCGCTTCCACCTCGTCCAGGTACTTCTCCAGCAGATCCTGGGCTTCCTGTTCGAAGGAGACAAACAGGGCCTTGTGCACGTCCTCCTTCACCCACCGGTTGTAGAAGTCCTTGCGGGTGGTGACCAGCAGATCGACCCACACCTTCTTCTCCTTGGCGTCCATGCGCGCATCGGATTCGATGGCGTCCTTCAGGGCGATCAGCACGTCGAGCGCGGTGAGACTCTTGTTCTCGCTGCGGCTGATGGCCCCCGCCAGGGTGTTGACCACGAACCGCGGACTGACGCCATCCATGCCCTCGTCGGGGTTCTCGTTGCGGACCTTCTCCACTTCGGAGCGCGAGACGCCCTCTACATCCTCGCCTGCGTGCAGCCGCACCTTCTTGGTGAGATCCAGGTCGGCCCGCTCCGAAGGTTTGAGCCGGGTCAGCACCGCGAACACCGCCGCCAGTTTCAGGGCATGCGGATCCAGGTGGACCTCCTTGAACGTCGGTGTGGACGAGGTGAGCTTCTCGTAGATCCGCGCCTCGTCCTGGTAGCGCAGGGTGTAGGGCACCTGGATGATGACCATGCGGTCCAGCAGCGCCTCGTTCTCCTTTTCCTGCAGGAACTTGCGGAATTCCGCCAGGTTGGTGTGCGCGACGATGGTCTGGTCCATGTGGATCAGCGGAAAGCGCGACACCTTGATGTTCTTCTCCTGCGTGAGGGTGAGCAGCAGGTAGAGGAACTCCCGCTTGACCTTGAGAATCTCGATCATCTCCAGCATGCCGCGATTGGCGGCATAGACCGCCCCCGACCACGACCACGCCCGCGGATTGCCCTCGTCGCCGTATTGGGCAACCTTGGAGAGATCCACCGAACCCACCAGGTCGGCAATGTCCGCCGTGGTGGGGTCGTGGGGTGCGTAGGTGCCCACGCCCACGCGCCCCGCTTCGCTGATGAACACCCGCTCCACCGGGACCTGGGTGAAGTCGCCTTCATACTCCTCTTCGAGCATGGTGCGGGTGTAGGGCGAGAGTTCGCCCTCGATGTTCACGCCGTAGGTGTCGCGGAACTCCGCGCGCTTGCTCTGGGGGATGAGCAGCAGCGGATTTTCGTGGATGGGCGAGCCCTTGATGGCATACATGGCGCCATCATCGGTGAGGCTGTACTCCTCCAGGCCGCGCTTGAGCAGCGTGACCAGACTGGATTTGCCGCCCGAGGGCGGGCCCAGCAGAAGCAGCAGGCGGCGGCCCACCTCGGAGCCTTCGCTGGCCGCCTTGAAGTAGTTGGCAACGCGCTCCAGGGACTCATCCATGCCGTAGAGGTCGTTGGCGAACAGGTCGTAGCGGGTAACGTGCTCTCCTTCGTCGGATCGCTGGGTGCCATGCCAGCGGATCATGTCCCAAAGGTACTGGTGACTGGTACGTGCCAGGGCGGTCGGCGCCGTAGGCAGTACCTCGCGCAGGAACGCGCCAAACGTCCCTTCCCAGTGCTTCGCCTTATGCTGCTGGGTGTAGCTGATCAGGGAATCGACAAACTGATCTTTATCCACCATAACCGGCCCTCTGCGGAGTGCTGACAACGCAAGACATCCAGGGTGACCGGCCGTTGCTCCCGACCTGTTGCACGTGCCCGGGGCCGGTCACCGCGGTCCACGCTCATACGGTTGGATCGGGTGTTGCGCCGTTTAGTTCCGATGGCGTGAACCCTCACTCACAGTATGGTTCCGGGTGCGGCGGTTTGCTGCCCGCGATCGGCACTGAATTGCGCGTTCCTTGACGCCGTTCACGCTCTCCCTGCAAGTCGGTAGACTACCCGTCGTCCCGGGGGCGCCGGGGCGGCAGACCTGCCACGAACCGAGAGTATGGACATGAGCGCATCATCGCTGGAGCAGGCGCGGGGCCGCGTGGCCGAGCTGCGCGCGCAGATCGACGAGCACAACCACCGGTACTACGTGCTGGACGAGCCCGTGCTGGCGGATGCCGAGTACGATGCGCTGCTGCGGGAGCTCCAGGGCCTTGAAGCACAGTACCCGCAGCTGATCACCACGGATTCGCCCACCCAGCGCGTGGGTGCGACGCCCTCCGACGGTTTCGGCGAGGTGGTGCACGGCCTGCCCATGCTCTCCCTGGACAACGCCTTCGATGCCGACGAACTGCGGGAATTCGACCGCCGGGTGCGCGAGCGTGGTGGCGTCGGTGCCGTGACCTACATTGGCGAGCCGAAGCTCGACGGGCTGTCCCTCAGTGTCCGTTACGAAGACGGCATGCTCGTGCAGGCCGGCACCCGTGGTGATGGCCGCGTCGGCGAGGACATCACCAGCAATGTCCGCACCGTGGGCAGCGTCCCCCTGCGGTTGCGGGGCGATGACCCCCCGGCGCGGCTGGAGGTCCGCGGTGAAGTGGTCATCCGGCGTCAGGATTTCGAGACGCTCAATGCCGCGCGCCTGGACAAGGGCGAACGGCCGTTCGCCAACCCGCGCAACGCCGCCGCCGGCAGTCTGCGTCAGCTCGACCCGCGGATTGCCGTGCAGCGGCCGCTCACCCTGTTCGCCTTCGGTGTGGGGGAATGCAGCGTCCCGCTGGGGGACACCCACTGGGAGGTGCTGGAGCATTTGGGGGCCTGGGGATTCCGGGTCAATCGCGAGGTGCGGCGGCTCGAGGGCGTCGACAGCTGTCTGGCCTTCTACGAGGAGCTGCTGGAGCGCCGGGACAGCCTGGATTACGAGATCGACGGTGTGGTGTTCAAGGTGGACGACCTGCGCCTGCGGGAGACCCTGGGTTTCACCGCCCGCGCGCCGCGCTGGGCCATTGCCTCAAAGCTACCCGCGCGCGAGGCCACCACCCGGGTGCGGCGCATCCTGCCGTCTGTCGGCCGCACCGGCGCCATCACGCCGGTGGCGGAGCTGGAACCGGTGGAGGTGGGCGGCGTCACCGTCGGCCGCGCGACGCTCCATAATCTGGATGAACTGCGGCGCAAGGATGTGCGTGAGGGGGATACCGTCATGGTCCGCCGCGCCGGCGACGTCATCCCCGAGATCGTCAGTGTGGTCCAGGATGCCCGGCCACAGGGCGCGGAATCGTGGAAAATGCCGTCGGCCTGTCCGGTCTGCGGGTCCGAGGTGATTCGGCCGGAAGGGGAGGTGGATTACCGCTGCATCGGCAGCATGCAGTGCCCGGCACAGCTCAGGGAGTCCATCCGCCATTTCGCGTCGCGTCGGGCGCTCGACATCGAAGGGCTTGGCGACAAGGTCGCCGAGCAGCTGGTGGATACCGGGCTGGTCAAGGAACTGGCGGACGTGTTCCGGCTGGAGAAGTCGCAGGTGCTGGCGCTGGACGGCTTTGCCGATGTCTCCGCGGGCAATCTGATTGCCGCCGTGGAGGCGCGGCGCCGGATCCCGCTGGACCGGCTGCTCTACGCCATCGGCATCCCCGGTGTGGGCGACGATACCGCGCGCCTGCTTGCCTCCCAGGTGGGGGATCTGGGTTTCATACGGCGAGCCCATCCCGTGTTGCTGGCGCTGATTCCCGGCATCGGTCGCACCATGGGCGAGGAGATTCGCGCCTTCTTCGCCGACGAGCGCAATGCCGGTGGTCTGGACCGCCTGCTGGAGCTGGTGGAGATCGCGGGCGAGCATGGCTTTGCCGCGGCGTATGCGGATGCCATCAGCGCGGCGGCGATCATCACCGAGCTCAATTTGCCCAAGGTCGGGCCCAAGCGCGCGGCAGAACTGGCTGGCAAGACCGACCGACTCGAGGAGCTGGCAGCGCTGCCGGTCCAGCGCCTGCCCGTCACCGGTGCCGATGCCGAGCGGGTGCGTCAGGCATTGCAGGACCTGCAGCCCGCGCTGGCCCAGGTGGAGAAGCTGCTGCTGGACAAGCACTTGCACTGGACCAGTGATCGCTCCCGCGCGCACATCCAGGGGGGCGGTGGCGTCGCCAGCCCGCTCGCGGGCAAGACGTTCGTGCTTACGGGCACGCTGGAGGGCATGAGCCGGGACGAGGCCAAGGCGCGGATCGAGGCGCAGGGGGGCAAGGTCACCGGGAGCGTGTCCGGGAAGACCGATTACGTGGTGGCCGGGGAGGCCGCCGGCTCGAAGCGCGCAAAGGCGGAAGAGCTGGGTGTGACCATCCTTGATGAAGCCGGCCTTGACGGGTTGCTCAACCAGTAGGTACGGCGCACGCGCTGGTGCACCGCGTCACCACGTCTGCTCAGTCCTCATCCTGTGGCCGGTAGAGCTCGATCCGGCTCTCGTGGCGCAGCTCGTTGACGTAGTCCTCGATCCGCTCCTGGGTCAGCGCCTGCCGCAGCTGCTCCGAGACGTCCTCGAACCGCGGCGGCTCCCGGTCGCGCTGGCCCTCCAGTTTGATCACGTGGTAACCGTAACGGGTACGCACCGGCTCCCGTGTGTGTTCGCCCACATCCAGCTCCATCACGGCTTCGCCGAACGGACGGACCATGTCGCCCGGGACGAACCAGCCCAGATCACCGCCGCGGGCGGCCGTGGGGCCATGGGAGTAGCGCTGGGCCAGCGCGCCGAAATCCTCGCCGTTGTCCAGCTCTTCAATGATCGCTTCCGCTTCCGCCTCGTCGGTCAGCAGGATATGCCGGGCATGGTACTCTTGGCGCTGGCTTTCCTCGTCCATGAGCTGGTCGAACCGCACCAGCATCTCGTCGTTGGGGATGGGCTCACGCTTGAGCTCCTCGAGCATCGCCTGGGCAAGCACGGCGTACTGCAGGTTGCGCATCTGCGCACGGACGGTCTCGTTCTCGGTCAGTCCCCGCTCGCGGGCGTCCTGGGCGATCAAGGTCATCTCCACCAGTTCCAGCAGCAGCGTTTCGCGCTGCTCCCGGTCGATGCGGTCCGGGTTCTCGCCGGTCCGCCGGAGAATATGCAGCTGCAGCATGGTCTCGCTGATGGGCTCGTCGTTGACCTTGGCGACGATATGAACCTGCCGTTCGTCCGGGTGCTGCTCGTCCGCCGTGTCATCGCCGCAGCCGGCAGCCAGCAGAGCCATCGGCAGCAGCAGCCCGTAGAGCGCGCGGACGGCTCTGTTCATGCCGACTGGCCCTCGTGTTCATCGGGGGTGAGGGCGCGGATGCTCAGAGCGTGGATGGTGTCCCGCCGCATGGCGTCGCCCATGGCGTCGTAGACGAGCCGGTGACGCTTTATCCGGGGCTCCCCGTGGAACGCGTCGCTGACCACCAGTACCCGGAAATGGCCGCCCCCATCCTTTGCGCCGGCATGTCCGGCATGGAGGTGGCTTTCGTCCTCGATTTCGATGTGCCGAACTGGCAGGGCCGCTTCCAGGCGCTGCCGGATCATCGCCACCCGTTCCTGCGTCATGGCAGTACCTTCCTGAACGGTTTCACGGTGACTGACTGGTACACGCCCGCGGCCACGTAGGGATCCTCGTTGGCCCAAGCCTTGGCATCCTCCAGGGAGGGGAACTCGGCAATCACCATGCTGCCGGAGAAACCGTCGGGGCCCGGGTCCTCGGCATCAATGGCCGGGTTCGGCCCGGCAACCAGCAGGCGGCCCTCCGCTTTCAGCGCCTCCAGGCGCTCCAGGTGTGCGGGGCGCGCCTCCTTTCGCAGGGGCAGGCTGTTTTCCACGTCCTCGCTGATGATGGCGTAATACATTGGTTCTTTTCCTGACTGTAGGTGTCTGGCAACAGTCGCGAGGTTAGCACAGCCATCCGGCGCTCGGCAGGCGCCCTTACGCGGGCCGCCGGGAGAGAGCGGCCGCCACTGTGCTACATTACGGCGGACATGACGTCGGCCGGCCTGAATGCCTGCTGTTGTGATGATCCGGCCGGGATGCGCTGCTTCCGGGCCGGTTCCAATTGAATTGACAGCCGTCGGCGGCATCCGTTCGGCGCAGGACGCAACGAGGGGACGATGAGCCAGTATTTCGAGATCCATCCCGACTCGCCGCAGCCAAGACTGATCCGTCAGGCCGTGAATATTCTCGAGTCGGGCGGTGTCATCGTCTATCCAACGGATTCCACCTATGCGCTGGCCTGTGCGATGGGGGCGAAGGAGGCCATTGACCGCATTCGCCAGATCCGCCAGCTCCCGGACCGGCACAACTTCACCCTGACCTGTCGTGACCTGTCCGACATCGGTGTGTACGCCAAGGTGGAGAATACCGCCTACCGTCTCCTCAAGGCCTTTACCCCTGGCCCCTACACGTTCGTGCTGCGGGCGACCGGCGAAGTGCCGCGGCGGCTCCAGCACCCCAAGCGTAAGTCCATCGGTATCCGTGTTCCGGATCATCCCATCGCCCGGGCGCTCACCGAGGAACTCGGTGAGCCGATGATGACCACGAGCTTGCTCATGCCCGGTGACGACCTCCCCATGACCGAAGCCGAGGACATCCGTGCGCGGATCGGCAAGCTGGTGGACCTCATCATTGACGGCGGCCCCTGCGGCATGGAGCCCTCCACCGTGGTGGACCTCTACGACGGCACGCCCGTGGTGCTGCGCCGCGGCGCCGGAGACGCCAGCGTCTTCGAGGAGTGATGCCGCGGTCGCGACCGGGTATCATGGCCCGCCATTCCGGAGAGATACAGGAGTTCGCGTTGAGTTCCCTTCCTGCACGGCACAGTCGCGTTCTGTCAGGCATGCGCCCCACCGGGCGTCTGCACCTCGGCCACTACCACGGTGTGCTCAGGAACTGGCTCAAGCTCCAGCAGGAGCACGAGTGCTTTTTCTTCGTCGCCGACTGGCACGCACTGACCACCCATTACGACGAGCGGGAAGTGCTCTCGGGCAACGTCTGGGAAATGCTCATCGACTGGCTCGCCTGCGGCGTGAATCCGAATCTGGCGAAAGTGTTCATTCAGTCCCGCGTGCCGGAGCACGCGGAGCTGCATCTGCTGCTGTCGATGGTCACGCCACTGGGCTGGCTGGAGCGTGTGCCCACCTACAAGGATCAGCAGGAGAAACTCAAGGAGAAGGACCTGGCCACCTACGGGTTCCTGGGTTATCCGCTGCTGCAGTCCGCCGACATTCTCATCTACCGCGCCACCGGCGTGCCCGTGGGCGAGGACCAGGTGGCGCACGTCGAGCTTACCCGGGAGATCGCGCGCCGCTTCAATCATCAGTTCGGACGCGAGCCCGGTTTCGAGGACAAGGCTCTTGCCGCCGCGAAGAAGATGGGCAAGAAGAACAACAAGCTCTATCTAGATCTTCGGCGCAAGTACCAGGAGAGCGGAGATACGGAAGCGCTGAATGTGGCGCGGGCGCTGCTGGACAACCAGCAGAACATCACCCTGGCCGATCGCGAGCGACTGTACGGGTACCTGGACGGCAGCGGCGTGGTGATCCTGCCGGAGCCCCAGGCCATGCTCACGCCGGCGCCGCGCATGCCCGGGCTGGATGGCCAGAAGATGTCCAAGTCCTATGGCAACACCATTTCCCTGCGCGACGAGCCCGAGGAAGTGGAGCAGAAGATCCGCACCATGCCCACCGATCCGGCGCGGGTCCGCCGAACCGATCCCGGCGAGCCGGAGAAGTGCCCGGTTTGGGATTTTCACAAGGTCTACTCCGACGACGATACCCGCGAGTGGGTGCAGCAGGGGTGCCGCTCCGCCGGCATCGGCTGCCTGGAGTGCAAGAAGCCGGTCATCGAGGCGGTGCAGGCCGAGTTGCGGCCCATTCGCGAGCGGGCGAAGGAGTACGAGGCCGACCCGGAGGCGGTGCGCAGTATCGTGGCAGCCGGCGTGGAGGAGGCCCGGGACTGTGCCCGGGAGACCCTGGATGAAGTGCGCCGCGTGATGGGGCTGCGCTACTGGTGAGCCCGATCGCCACGGAGGCCCGGTGACGGAAACAGCGGACAGTGACAACCTGCTCGACCAGGATGGTGATGCCGTAGCGACTGCCCGGATCCGCGGCGAGCCCCTGCGCGAGCTGCCGCGGGATCTGTACATTCCGCCGGATGCCCTGGAGGTGTTTCTCGAGGCGTTCGAGGGGCCGCTGGACCTGCTGCTCTACCTGATCCGTCGGCAGAACCTGGACGTGCTCGACATCCCCATCGCGGCCATTACGCGCCAGTACATGGAATACGTAGAGCTCATGAAGGAGCTGCGGCTGGAGTTGGCGGCGGAGTACCTGGTCATGGCGGCCATGCTGGCGGAGATCAAGTCACGCATGCTGCTGCCGCGGCCGCCGGTGGTCGAGGATGAAGAGGATGACCCGCGCGCCGAGCTGGTGCGGCGTCTGCAGGAGTACGAGCGCTACAAGATGGCAGGCCAGGATCTGAACGCTCTGCCGCGGATCGGCCGCGACATCTTCCCGGCCGAGGCGGAGGCGCCGGATGTGGAAGTCCGCCGCAGCGAGCCGGAAGTGGACATCCGCGAACTTCTGGGCGCGCTGGCGGACGTGATGGCGCGGGCCGAGATGTTCACCCACCATCACGTGCAGAAGGAAGCGCTGTCCGTGCGCGAGCGCATGACCGAGACCCTGAGCCGCCTCGAGAGCGAACGCTTTACCACCTTCATCGACCTGCTCCACGCCGAAGAGGGGCGGGCCGGGGTGGTGGTGGGGTTTCTGGCGGTCCTGGAGCTGATCAAGGCGTCCCTGGTGGAGGTGGTGCAGTCCGAGCCTCTGGCGCCGATCTACCTGCGGGCGCGCGCCTGAGGGAGAGGGAGCATGGCGGAGCCGGATCTCAAGCACATCATCGAAGCGGCGCTGCTGGCGGCGGGTGGCCCGCTGTCGCTGGATCACATGCAGACGCTCTTCGGTCGCGACGAGGAGCCGGACAAGGCCGCGCTCCGGGCGAGTCTCGCGGAACTGGAGCGGGATTACGCCGGCCGCGGGATCGAGCTCCGGGAAGTGGCCAGCGGCTTCCGCATCCAGATCCGTTCCGAGCTCTCGCCCTGGGTGTCGCGACTTTGGGAGGAGAAACCCCAGCGCTACTCCCGGGCGCTGCTGGAGACGCTGGCGATCATCGCCTACCGTCAGCCCGTGACACGGGGCGAGATCGAAGAGGTGCGCGGCGTCTCGGTGAATACCAACATCATGCGCACCCTTCAGGAGCGCGGCTGGATACGCACCGTCGGCCACAAGGATGTCCCGGGGCGTCCCGGCATGTACGGGACCACGCGGCAGTTCCTGGACTACTTCAACCTGTCGAGCCTCAACGAACTGCCAACGCTGCTGGAGCTGCGCGACATGGATGACATCCATCCCGAACTGGATCTCAAGTTCCCGGAAGAAGCCGACGCCGGTGCGCCGGAGCACCCCACCGCCAGCGAGCAGGAGCCCGGGCGTGAGTGACGAGAAACTGCAGAAAGTCCTGGCCCGTGCCGGCCTGGGGTCGCGCCGGGAGGTGGAGACCTGGATCCAGGTGGGGCGCGTGCGCGTGAATGGTCAGGTTGCCACCCTCGGTGACCGTGTCACCGGGACGGAGCTAATCACCGTGGACGGCCGGCGGGTGCCGGCGGAGAAGCTGACGGGCCTGCGGCGCAAGGTGCTCATGTACCATAAGCCCGTGGGGGAGGTGACCAGCCGCCACGATACCGAGGGGCGGCCCACCGTGTTCGAGCAACTGCCCCGGCTTGGCCAGGGTCGGTGGATCAGCATTGGTCGTCTGGACCTCAACACCCTGGGCCTGCTGCTGTTCACCAACGACGGTGAACTGGCCAACCGCCTGATGCACCCCTCCTGGGAACTCGAGCGCGAGTACGCCTGCCGCGTGTTCGGTGACGTGGATCAGGCAATGCTGAACCGCCTGACCAGCGGAGTGGTGCTGGACGACGGCGAGGCGCGGTTCGACTCCATCGTGCCCGTGGGCGGCGAAGGCGGTAACACCTGGTATCACGTGGTCGTGCGCGAGGGGCGCCAGCGCGAAGTGCGCCGGCTCTGGGAGAGTCAGGACGTGGCGGTTAGCCGGCTGATCCGGGTGCGTTACGGGCCGGTCTCGTTGCCCCATGACCTGCCGCGCGGGAAGTACCGCTTTCTGGAAGACCACGCCATCGCTGCGCTCTGCCGCGCGGTGGATCTGGACCCCCGCCAGTCCATCAGTCCCGATGCGTCCGGTGGCGGCGGCAGGCGCAAACCGGGCGGCGGCAAGGGGCGCAAGCCGCGTCGCCGGTGACCATGAGCAGTCCGCAGGCGGTGTTCGATACCCTCTACGCAGCCTACGGGCCCCAGCACTGGTGGCCGGCCACCACCGACTACGAAATCATCGCCGGCGCAGTACTCACCCAGAACACGGCGTGGCGCAACGTCGAGCGTGCGCTGGCCAACCTGCGTGCGCGGGACCTGCTGGCCCCGGCGGCGGTCATGGCCGTGAGTGAGGCCGAACTGGCCGATGCCCTGCGGCCGGCGGGGTACTACAACGTCAAGGCCGGGCGGCTGCGCAATCTGACGGCTGCGCTCATCGAGGACGGCGGCGTGTCCGGCTGGCGCCAGTGGTCCACGGCGTCGCTCCGCCGTCGCCTGTTGGGAGTGCGCGGTGTCGGAGCGGAGACGGCCGACTGCATTCTGTTGTACGTGCTTGACCGCCCGGTGTTCGTGGTCGATGCGTATACGCGCCGCATTCTGGCGCGGCTGAATCTGGCCCGCGGCGATGAATCCTATGACGTGCTGGCGCACTGGTTCCTGCAGGGGTTGCCAGCGCAGCCGGACGTCTATAATGAATACCATGCCCTGCTGGTTCGTCTGGGGAGCGGTGCATGCCGGCCGCGCCCCAGGTGTCCGGTTTGCCCCTTGGCGGATCTGTGTCCCACCGGCAGGTGTCACGGGGGCGGAGTTGTCGTTGCGGAGCGACAGTAACGGATTGTCCTTGGCTGCGTGTACTATCCGACAATCGAACGAAGAGCCCACGGTGTGCGCGTGTCGGGATCGAGGGCAAGAGATCAGAGTGCAGGGTCCATGATCGAAAGTCTCAACAAAGTCATCGACTCCGAGTTCCGGCTGGCGATTCTGGATACGGAATCTCCGGATCGCGTGGTTGATGCGTTCAAACGGCTCACCCTGACCACCGGGCGGGCGGTCTATGGGTGGTCGCCCAATGACGGCCTGTACCGCCTGGGGACGGAGCGCATTTTCATCCCGCATACCCGTCGTCTCGTCGACGCACTCGGTTACGTCGCTGCCAGCCGCCATTACGGCATCTATCTGGTGCGCGATTTCCAGGACGGTCTGGAGAAGCCCAGTGTCCAGCGGGCCTTCAACCGGATTCTGGAAAAGGACGACGACGTCCGTCGCCTGGTGCTTCTGGTTGGCACCGACGTGTCCCTGCCCGAGGCACTGAAAGGGCAGTTTGCACGGATCCGACACAGCCCCGGACGCAGCCGCTCCGACAAGGCGGGCGACAGCCAGACCTGATTCCCTACCGCTCCACCGCCTCGCACCGCACCGACGGGCGTTCACCCGGCTGGTAATACGGGTGCTGTCGGCGCATGTCGGCCAGCTTGCGGTCCCGCTCCTCGGCGGTGGCATACCAGCGGAAGGCCTCCCAGTCCGGGCCGAGCAGGTGCTCGCCGCGGCGCGGATCGCCCTCCGGCAGGGTCAGGCGGATGCCGTAGCGTTTCTCCGTGTTCTGTCTGTCACCACTCATGGCGTTGTCCTGTTACCGGTATCATTTGTCAGGTTCATTGTGAGCCAGGCTCAGCCGTGCGCCGTGGAGAGTATCGCCCTCCGGCCCCAGGGGATACAGCAGGCGGGGAGCAACATCGGCCGGCTGGGCCAGAGCCTGCCAGTTCTCTCCCGGGAAGCAGTAGCGCCGCAGCGACGTGTTCACCACGCCCGGGTCGATGCTCATGGTGCGCACCGAGCGCTTGTTGCCCAGCTCCGCCGCCAACGTCTCCATCATGCCTTCCTGAGCGAACTTGGACACCCCGTAGGCGCCGCGGAACGCACGCCCTCGCCGGCCGGCCTGATCGGTGACGAAAAGCACCCGGCCGCGGTCGGAGCGCTGCACCAGCCCCAGCAGGGCCTGGTTCAGAAGGAATGGGGCGTTGACGTTCACGTGGAGCACCCGCGCCCACAACTCATGGTCGTACTGATGCATGGGCGACTGTTCACCGAGCATGGCGGCGTTGTGGATCAGCACGTCGAGGCGCCCGAACTCCCGGTCGATGGTGGTCGCCAGCTCCAGGAACTCGGCCGGCCCGACACCCTCCAGGTTCATGGGGTAGAGCGCCGGCTGGGTGCCGCCGGCAGCCTCGATGGCGTCGTAGACCGCTTCCAGCTTGGGCAGATCCTTGTCCAGCAGGATGACCGTGGCGCCACAGCCGGCGGCGGTCTCCGCCAGGGCGCGGCCGATGCCGTCAGCGGCGCCGGTGATCAGGACGACGCGATCCGCGAGGAGGTCGGTCGATGGTGTGTAGTCCCGCGGGACGGTGACGTGGACGGGGTGATCATCCTGAGTCATTAAGCTGCCTTTCTGCTGAGTCGTTGCTGTTGCCGGGCGGTGCGCCAGGCGATCCAGAGCCGCCGCAGGGGGGTCAGTTCAACCCCCTGTTCCAGAAGCGGAAAGTTGTCCTTCGCCAGCTCCCGGAGCAGAGCCCGGTCCAGCGCCGCGAGGATGATACCACTGCGGTGCGCCGCGCGTTCAGCGTCCGGCAGGTGACTTTCCGCCTGATCCAGGAATGCGTGAATGCGATTGGCCTGTTCCCGGAACAGCTCGCGGGCGGCAGGCGGCGTTTCGCTTGCCAGCAGATCCTGCCGGGATACCCCCGCCGCGTCCAGTTCGTCCTCGGGGATGTAGACGCGCCCGGCATGTGCGTCACGGCGGACGCTGAGCAGCCTGCGCCGGAGCGTGTGCGCCATGCCCAGGTCGTGTGCGAAGCGGGCGCTGGCGGCGCTGCCCGTGCCTGCCACGGCCGCCAGCAGCTGGGTCAGTGCGCCGCCGGTACGGTGGCAGTAGACCGTGAGTTCTCGAAAACCGGGATAGCCGCCATAGGCGAGGTCCATGCCGGTGCCCTCAAGCATCTCGGTGAACGCGTCGGCGGGCAGCTCATGGCTGGCCATGGCCGCCGCCAGAGCCTGGCTGACTGGGTGACGGGGGGTGCCGTCGAACAGCCGCTGAACCTCGTCCCGCCACCACTGTAGTTTGACTTCGCCTACGCCGGGGTCGGAGACCTCGTCGGGGATCTCAGTGATTTCGGCGTGGAAGGCGTGCACGGCCACCAGCCCATCCCGCTGCTCCGCCGGGGAGAACCGCAGGGCGTAGTAGATGGCCGACCCGGGCGGGGCGACTTTCCGGTGGCAGTAGCTGAGCGGCTCCATGGGACCTCGTCGGCGCCTGCGGGCGCCGGTGGCGGTTTGCAATCGGGGCGTTAGTGTAACGCGTCAGGCGAGTGGGTTGGGCACTCGTGCGGTTACGACATCCGTGACGCCGGAGTGGGGTCCGGCAGCCAGCGCAGGAGTTCACCGGGCTGGCCAATCAGGCCGTCGGCACCCCATCGGGTGGGTTCGTCCTCGGCGCAGATGTAGCCGAACAGGGCCACCAGCGTGCTGGTGCCGGCCAGGCGGCCTGCGCTGACGTCGCGGAGGGCGTCACCGACAACCACTGTCCGGTGCGGTGCGATGTCCAGGAGCTCACAGGCGTAGCTGATGGGGCGCGGGTCGGGTTTGCGGCATGGGACCGTGTCGCCACTGACAATGCAGGCCGCCCGGCGCGACAGTTCCAGGTCGTCCAGTAGCGGCTCCGTGAGCCAGCCCGGCTTGTTGGTGACCACGCCCCAGCGCAGGCCCGCGGACTCGATCCGCTCCAGAACCTCCGGAATGCCGGCGAACGGCCGCGTGAGTGTGCTCACCCGCTCGCGGTAGAGTTGCAGAAACCGTTGCCGCAACGGCTCCATGGCCGGGTCGCGCGGGTGCAGATCAAAGCTGCGCGAGATCATCGCCGCGCTACCGTGGGAGACCACCGGGGCGAACAGGCCCGGCGCCAGAGCCGGGCGGTCGTTTTCCTGCAACAGGGTGTTGGCGGCGGCGATGAGGTCGGGTGCGGTATCCAGCAGAGTACCGTCCAGGTCGAACAGCACCGTTTCGATCACCGGGCGGTGTAGGTGCCTCTGACGCTGCCGGCCCGGAGATGGATCGCGTCTGCCGTCGGAGCGTTCTGTCTGACCGGCAGGGGCTGGTTCCGCCAGGTCCGTTGTATCGCTGCTGTGCGCGTCAAGAGTCACGGTGTCAGTCATCTCCCGGCCTGTTGCAATGGGCCATGTAGTTCACGCCCACGTCACTGGTTAGCCGGTATTCACGGGTAACGGGGTTGTACGTCAGGCCGGTGAGTTCGTCCAGTAGTAGCGCTGCGTTACGGCACCATCCGGCAAGCTCCGACGGCCGGATGAACGCCCCATGGTCGTGCGTGCCTTTTGGCAGCAGGCCGAGGACATACTCAGCCCCGACGATGGCGAACAGCCAGGAGCGTGCGTTGCGGTTGAGCGTGGAAAAGAAGATGTGGCCCCCGGGCCGGACCAGGCGTGCGCAGGCGGTGACCACGGACGCCGGGTCGGGTACGTGCTCGAGAAGTTCCATGCACGTAACGGCGTCAAACGTGCCGGGAGCCTCGGCCGCGAGATCTTCCACTGAGATGCACCGATACCGTACGTCCGCGCCCGTCTCCAGTGCGTGGAGCTCCGCGACCGTGAGGGATTCCTGGCTGAGATCGATGCCGGTGACATGGGCGCCACGTGCGGCCATGGCCTCGCTGAGAATGCCGCCGCCGCAACCGACATCCAGCACCTGCGCCCCATCGAGTTGCATGTGGCGCTCGATGACCGACAGGCGCAGCGGGTTGATGGCGTGCAGCGGCTGAAACTCGCCGTCTTCGTCCCACCAGCGGCTGGCAGCGTCGGAGAACTTGCGGACTTCCTCTTCGTTGACGTTAGCGGTCAGACCCATGACGACCCGTGGCACCTCGTATCGTAGCGTTCCGAACTCGGGCGAACCGATCGGTCAGCTACCATTCATCATAAGCTGTTTGTCAGGCGTTGGGGAGTAGTTTATCGCGCCAGGCATGCAGACGGTTGAGAATGCGGTCACGGTCCAGCGTGAGCAGATCGCCGTGGTGCACGAGCTGCCGCCCGGCCACCCAGACGTCGCTCACGTGGTGGCGTCCGGCGCTGTAGATCAGTTGTGACACGGGGTTGTAGACAGGCTGGCATTCGAGCGCACCCAGGTCCACGGCGGTGATGTCGGCGGCCTTGCCCGCGCTCAGCGAGCCGGTGTGGCCGTCAATGCCCAGCGCCCTGGCGCCGTTGATGGTGGCCATGGCCAGGGCGGTGTCCGCGTCCACGGCCGCGGCATCGCCCGCGACCACCTTGCCGATCAGAGCCGCGGAGCGCATCTCCCCGAACATGTCCAGATCGTTGTTGCTGGCGACGCCGTCCGTGCCAAGGGCTACGTTGACGCCCGCGTCCAGTAGTTTCTGCACGGGGCAGCAGCCGCTGGCGAGCTTCAAATTGGCTTCCGGGCAGTGCAGGACGTGTGAGCCGGTGGCGGCGAGACGTTCGATTTCCGCGTCGGTGACCTGGGTCATGTGGGCGGCGATAAAACCGGGGGAGAGCAGTCCGCACGCCTCCAGCCGGGCCAGCGGGCGCTCGCCGGTGCTGGCGATGCTCTGGTTCACCTCGTCGGCGGTTTCGTGCACGTGGATGTGCACCGGGCAGTCCAGCTCGTCCGCCAGCGTTGCCACGTGTTTCAGCCGCTCCTCGCCCACGGTGTAGGGGGCGTGGGGGGCGAACGCGGTGGTCACCAGCGGGTCGCCGCGCCAGGCGTCGTGCAGGGCCAGGCCCTTTTCGATGTACTCCTCGGGCCTGTCGGCGTAGGCGGTGGGGAAGTCGATGAGAATCATGCCGGCCGAAAGCCGCATGCCGGCCTGCGTGGTGACCCGGGCGGTCACCTCCGGGAAGAAGTACATGTCATTGAAACAGGTGACGCCCCCTGCGAGCATTTCGGCCACGGCGGCCTCGACCCCATCCTGGCAGAATTCCGGGCTGACGTGGGCCTGCTCTGCGGGGAAAATGTGTTCCTGCAGCCAGGTCATCAGCGGCAGATCGTCGGCGATGCCGCGCATGAGGTTCATGGCGGCGTGGGTATGGGCGTTGATCAGCCCGGGGATGACGGCATGGCTGCCCAGCTCGCGGACGTGATCGGCCTGATAGGTCTGGCGTGCGTCGTCTGTGGGAAGTATGGCGACGATGCGGCCGTCGCGGATGGCGACGCTGTGGTGGTCCAGCACGGTGTGTGCGGGCTCCACGGGAATGACCCAGCGGGCGTTGATGAGGGTGTCGATCTGTTCCATGGGCGTCTCCCAGCATGGTTCCAGGCAGCTTCCGAGGTCATGCATCATCACCTGTCCGCGCCTGTGCGACAATGGGGTCTCTGGGCGTGACGTTAAATATCGCCCTTAGTGAGGCTTACGTTGCGGGCGCGGCACGGTGTGCTCCGGTTCCGGACACGCCTGCAAGTACATCCCTGTAGGCTCGGCATCGGCCGTCCCTGGCCGATGACGGTCCGGAATCGGAGCACACCGTACCGCTCAGGGGCGTACCGCTCAGGGGCGTACAAGTCTATAGCCCGACGACCGTATTCAGTGAAATGAGGGGCGCGCTTTCCCATGACCAGTTTCGACACCATTCGCCCGGTTGTCTGGCAGGAGGACCACCTGCAACTGCTGGACCAGCGCCTGCTGCCCGGTGAGACGAGCTGGCTGCAGTTTCACGACAGCGCCGCGGTGGCCGGCGCGATTCGGGATATGGTGGTGCGGGGCGCCCCGGCCATCGGCATCGCCGCCGCCTACGGTGCGGTGCTCGCCGCCCGTGAGGCCGTGGCGACGGCTCCCGCCGACTGGTTGCCCCGGTTCGAGCAGGCCCTGGCCGTGCTGGGCGACGCCCGTCCCACGGCAGTGAACCTGCGCTGGGCGCTGGCACGGCAGCGGCGGCAGGTGGACGCATCCACCGGTGACCCCGCCGCGGTGTTGCTGCGCGAAGCCCGGGCGATCTTCGACGAGGATCTGGCCGCCAACCGCCGCATGGGCGAGCTGGGTGCCGGGCTCATGACCGAGCCGGGCGGTGTGCTCACGCACTGCAATACCGGGTCGCTGGCGACGGCCGGTTATGGCACGGCACTGGGGGTGATTCGCAGCGCCTGGGCGCAGCAGCGCATCGAGCGGGTCTACGCCGACGAGACTCGGCCCTGGCTCCAGGGTGCGCGGCTGACGGCCTGGGAACTGCTGCAGGACGGGATTCCGGTGACGCTGCTGGCAGATGCGGCCGCGCCGGCGCTGATGCGCAGCGGCGCGGTGCGCTGGGTGGTCGTGGGCGCGGACCGGGTCACGGCCAACGGCGATGTTGCCAACAAGATCGGCACCTACGCCCTGGCGCTGGCGGCGCGCCACCACGGGGTTGGTTTCATGGTGGTGGCGCCCACCTCCACGGTGGACATGGCACTGCCGTGCGGTGATGCGATCGCCATCGAGACGCGCGACGCGGCCGAGGTGCTGGGCGTGCACGGCACCGCGGTGGCAGCCCCGGGTGCGGATGCCTGGAATCCGGTCTTCGACGTGACCCCGGCGGCACTGGTGGACGCGCTGGTGACCGAGGCCGGAGTGATCCACCGGCCCGATGCCGGGCGCATGCAGGCCGCGTTCGGTGGCGCGAATGCCGCACAGGCGATGCCCGGTCGGGCGTGATGGGGTACAGTAGCCGCCATTCCGGAAAGTGGGCGTCAGCGGTATGAATGCAGCACTGATGGGCGTTGGCCTGTATGTCGACGCCGCGAATATCCAGATCAACGGCGGCTTCGGCATGCAGTACGACGTGCTGCGTGAATTCGCCTGCCGTGGTGGCGGCGAGCCGGTGCGCCTCAATGCCTACGTCACCTACGACGAAGAGCGTGCCGCACGCGACCGCCAGTACGCCGTGCGCACCAACAACTTCTTCGCCTCGGTGCGGGATTACGGCTTCAAGGTGATCGTCAAGAACTACCGCTGGTATACGGACGACGAGGGCAACGCCTACGCCAAGGCCAACGCCGATCTGGACATGGCCGTGGACGCCCTGCTGCAGTCCAAGAGCCTGGGCCGGGTGGTGCTTGCCACCGGCGACGGCGATTTCGTCCAGGTGGTGCGGGCCCTGCAGAACGAGGGGTGCCGCGTGGAAGTGCTCGGGTTCGACAACGTCTCCGCCGCGCTTCGGCGCGAGGCGGACGTCTACACCTCCGGCTACACGGTGCCCAACCTGCTGCCCGGCAGGGGCGGTGATGCCGGCGCGGCCTGGGGTGAGGTCGGGTCCCGGGTCCGCGGCATCTGTTACCACCACAGCCGCGAGGGCTTCGGGTTCATGCGCTTTCTCGGCGAGATCTCCGACAACCTCTGGATCACGGACACCCGCAGCCCGCAGTCGCCCTACCGGTCCGCCTACTTTCGTGATGCCGACCTGCCCGATGGCGTCCGGCCCGCGGACCTGCCCAGCCACAATCGCGTTTTCGAGTTCGAGTTGCAGGCCTCCACGGTCAAGGAGGGCGGGCTGCAGGCCGCGAACATCCGCCAGGTCTCGGCGCAGGGCGCCCGCGTGGACAACGGCCCCGGCGAGCGATGACGGCCAGCGGCCTGGTGATTGCCGTGCTGATCCTGGGCAGCATCGCGCTGGCCTGGAGCGCCCTCATGGCGGCCCAGGAGCAGGCGCGCCGCGCCGCGGCCCGGCGTTGCCGCGACCTCGGGTTGCAGTTTCTCGACGAGAGCCTGGTGCGGATACGCACCCGCCCCGGGCGTGGCCGCAGCGGCCGTCTCGGTCTGGTGCACTGGTACCGGTTCGAGTTCTCCGCCGACGGCAGCCGTCGTCACGGCGGCGTGGTCACGGTCGCCGGGCGGGCCGTGAGAAAGATTGAAATGGAGCCGTGGCCGGAGCCCGGCTCAGCCGAGGAGGGCGGGTGATGCAGATAGTGACGGGATGCAAACGGCGGGTGGCCGCGATGGCCGCTGCGTTGATCATGGGCATGGTGACGGCGGCCGCCGTCGCCGATGACAGTGAACGGGAGGCCGAACAGGACATGGTGATTTTCAAGACCAACTACGGCGACATCACGCTGGAACTCTACCCCGAGGACGCCCCGGTGACGGTGGAGAACTTCCTGCAGTACGTGGATGACGGATTCTACGACGGCACGATCTTCCACCGGGTGATCCCGGGGTTCGTGATTCAGGGCGGCGGGCTGGACGAGGACATGCAGCGCCTCGAAACCCGCGCACCCATCGAGAACGAGGCGGACAACGGGCTCAAGAACGAGCGCGGCATGCTCTCCATGGCCCGGACCCAGGACGTCAACAGCGCCACGTCGCAGTTCTTCATCAACCTGGCGGACAACGCGTTCCTGGATCACGGCGTGCGCGATTTCGGCTATGCCGTATTCGCACGCGTGGTGGACGGCATGGATGTGGTGGACCGCATCGCCGAGGTCCCCACCGGTCGCCAGGCCGGGCAGGCCGACGTGCCCAGCGAGACCATCAGGGTCGAGGAAGCGCGCCGCAAGTAACCGCGGTTGCGGGTATTTCTGTCGGCGGCGAGCGTCGTCGTCGGCAGGAGCCAATGCCGGAACCCCGCCGGTTGTGATATGATTCACGCTTTTCCCGGGCGAATCGCCAGCCGCCGCCGCGGAAGTCGGTGGCGCGTGTAGGTGTGTTGTCGATGGCGGGTCTCCGGCCCGCCATCGAACACCGGCTGACAGGAATCGGGCCAGCGCCACTGGCCTGAAGGGAACACCACAACAACCAGCCGAGAGCGTCGATGGCCAACGTCGCGAAAGAAATACTGCCGGTCAATCTGGAAGACGAAATGAGGCAGTCCTACCTCGATTACGCCATGAGCGTGATCGTGGGCCGGGCCCTTCCGGATGTCAGAGATGGTCTCAAGCCCGTGCACCGGCGTGTCCTCTACGCCATGCGCGTGCTCGGGAACGACTGGAACCGCTCCTACAAGAAATCCGCCCGCGTGGTGGGTGACGTCATCGGTAAGTACCATCCCCATGGTGACTCCGCGGTGTACGACACCATCGTGCGCATGGCGCAGTCGTTTTCCATGCGCTACATGCTGGTGGACGGCCAGGGCAACTTCGGCTCCGTCGACGGCGATGCTGCCGCGGCCATGCGGTACACCGAGGTGCGCATGGCGCGCATCGCCCACGAGCTGCTGGCCGACATCGACAAGGAAACCGTCGACCTCATCGACAACTACGACGGCTCCGAGCAGGAGCCGGCGGTGCTGCCGGCGCGCTTCCCGAACCTGCTCATCAACGGCGGCTCGGGCATTGCCGTGGGCATGGCCACCAACATCCCGCCGCACAATCTCGGCGAGGTGGTGGACGCCTGCATCGCCCTCATCGACGATGATGATCTCACCGTGGACGACCTGCTGGAGCTGGTGCCGGGGCCGGATCTGCCCACGGGCGGCATCATCAATGGCGTGAGCGGCATCCAGGAGGCATACCGGACCGGCCGCGGCCGGCTGATCATGCGCGCCCGCACCGAAATCGAGGAAGACCAGAAGAACGGCAAGCAGACCATCGTGGTCAAGGAGCTGCCCTACCAGGTCAACAAGGCGCGGCTGCTCGAGAAGATCGCCGAGCTAGTCAAGGACAAGCGCATCGACGGCATTACCGAGCTGCGGGACGAGTCCGACAAGGACGGCATGCGCATGGTCATCGAGCTGCGCCGCGGCGAAGTGGCCGAGGTGGTGCTGAACAACCTGTTCCAGCAGACCCAGCTGCAGACCGTGTTCGGCATCAACATGGTCGCCCTGGTGGACGGTCAGCCGCGGCTGCTGAACCTGCGCGAGATCCTCGACGCCTTCCTGCGCCACCGGCGCGAAGTGGTCACCCGCCGCACCATGTACGAGTTGCGCAAGGCGCGCGAGCGGGCGCACGTGCTGGAAGGCCTGGCGGTGGCGCTTGCCAACATCGACCCGGTGATCGAGCTGATCAAGGCATCGCCCGGGCCCGCCGAGGCGCGGGAAGGGCTCATGTCCCGGCTGTGGCAGCCGGGCATGGTCACGGACATGCTCGAGCGGGCCGGTGCGGAAGCCTCGCGGCCGGACGGCCTCGGTGCGGAGTTCGGCATGGGCGAAGGCGGTTACCGCCTCACCGGGACCCAGGCCCAGGCCATTCTCGACCTGCGCCTGCACCGGCTGACCGGTCTGGAGCAGGACAAGATCCTGGACGAGTACCGCGAGCTGCTGGATCGCATCGCCGATCTCATCCTGATCCTCGATAGCACCGAGCGCCTCATGGAGGTGATCCGCGAGGAGCTCGTGGCGGTCAAGGAGCAGTTCGGCGATGCCCGCAAGTCGGAGATCGTGCGGGATCATATCGATCTCACCATGGAGGATCTCATCACCCCGGAAGACGTGGTGGTGACGCTTTCCCATCACGGCTACGCCAAGTATCAGGCGCTGGACACCTACCGCGCCCAGCGGCGCGGCGGTCGGGGCAAGAGCGCCACGACCATGAAGGACGAGGACTTCGTCGATCAGCTGTTCGTGGCCAATACCCACGATACGCTGCTGTGTTTCTCCAGCCACGGCAAGTGCTACTGGCTGAAGGTCTACGAGCTGCCCCAGGGCAGCCGCAACTCCCGCGGCAAGCCCATCGTCAACCTGCTGCCGCTGGAGTCCGACGAGCGCATCAACGCCGTGCTGCCGGTGCAGGCGTTCACCGAGGACCAGTTCATCTTCATGGCCACCCGCAGCGGGACCGTGAAGAAGACGCCGCTGACCCATTTCTCGCGGCCGCGCTCCAACGGCATCATCGCCCTGGATCTGCGCGGTGATGACTACCTCGTCAACGTCGGCATCACCGACGGCGAGCGCGATATCATGTTGCTCAGCAGCGCGGGCAAGGCGATCCGCTTCTCCGAGGGCGAGGTTCGCGCCATGGGCCGGACCGCGGCCGGGGTGCGCGGCATGCGCCTTGAAGAGGGGCAGCACGTCATCGCCCTGCTGATCCTCGGCGAGGGTGACATCCTCACCGCCACGGAGAACGGCTACGGCAAGCGCACGCCCCTGGACGACTACCCGCTGCGTGGCCGGGGCGGCATGGGCGTGATCTCCATCCGCACCGGTGACCGCAACGGCGACGTCATCGGTGCCACCCAAGTGGTGGACGGCGACCAGATCATGCTGATCACCCGCCGCGGCACGCTGGTGCGTACCGCCGTGGACGAGATCTCGGTGCTCAGCCGTAACACCCAGGGCGTCAAACTGATCAGCCTGGATGCCGACGAGAGCCTGATGGGGCTCGAGCGCATCGAGGCACTGGACGAGGACGACGCAGGCGACGGGAGCGATGACGACGCCCCCGGTGCGCCCGGCGACGACGAGGCCTGATACGCGCGGGTCCGGCCGTCGCCCCGTCAACGATTTTCTAATCGGAACCAAGGGGAGACATGAATATGTCCCGAGTTTACAACTTCAGCGCAGGTCCGGCCGTGCTGCCGGAAGCCGTGCTAGAGCGAGCCGCCAGCGAGATGCTCGACTGGCAGGGCTCCGGCATGGGCGTCATGGAGATGAGCCATCGCGGCAAGGAGTTCGTCTCCATCGCCGCAGAGGCCGAGCAGGATATCCGCGACCTGCTGAGCATCCCGGACAACTACAAGGTGCTGTTCCTCCAGGGCGGCGCCACCGGGCAGTTCGCCGCCATCCCCATGAACCTGCTGCGTGGCGGCGACCGGGCGGACTACATCAACACCGGCTCCTGGTCCGAGAAGGCCATCAAGGAGGCGAAGAAGTACTGCCAGGTCAACGTCGCCTGGGGTGCCAATGAAAAGACCCCCATGCACATCGGCGCGCAGTCCGAGTGGCAGCTCGACCCGAAGGCGTCCTATGTGCATTTCACGCCCAACGAGACCATCTCCGGCGTGGAGTTCCACTGGGTGCCGGACACCGGTGACGTGCCGCTGGTGGCGGACATGTCCTCCACCATCCTGTCCCGGCCCATCGACGTCTCGAAGTACGGGCTGATCTATGCCGGTGCGCAGAAGAACATCGGCCCGGCGGGGCTGACCATTGTCATCGTACGCGACGACCTGATCGGCAACGTCCTGCCCGAGACCCCTGCCGTCTGGGACTACCAGGTGCAGGCGGATGCCGACTCCATGTCCAATACGCCGCCTACCTACGGCTGGTATCTGGCCGGCCTGGTATTCAAGTGGCTGAAGGAGCAGGGCGGTCTCGAGGCCATGGCCACGATGAACAAGCGCAAGGCCGACAAGCTGTACGCCGAGATCGACAACAACCCGTTCTACAGCAACCCGGTGGATCCGGAGTGCCGTTCGTGGATGAACGTGCCATTCGTGCTCGCCGACGACAGCCTCAACGACGCTTTCCTCAAGGAAGCCGCGGCGGCGGGCCTGAGCACGCTCAAGGGGCACCGCAGCGTCGGCGGGATGCGCGCCAGCATCTACAACGCCATGCCGGAAGCGGGTGTCGACCGGCTCATCGAGTTCATGCAGGACTTCGCGCGCCGCAACGGGTAAGCCCGTTGCCGCGTCTGCGCGTTTCCGACCAAAGACAGGAGTAACCATGTACAAGATCCAGACACTGAACAACATCTCCGCCAAGGGCCTCGATCGTCTGCCCCGTGACAGCTACGAGACCGGCACCGAGATCTCCGCGCCGGATGCCATTCTGCTGCGCTCCTACAAGATGCACGACATGCAGGTGCCCGACTCCGTGCTGGCCGTGGGCCGTGCCGGCGCCGGGGTGAATAACATCCCTGTGGACGCCATGAGCGACCAGGGCATTCCGGTGTTCAACACTCCGGGCGCCAACGCCAACGCCGTGAAGGAGCTGGTGCTCGCCGGCATGTTCCTGGCGGCCCGCAACATCTGCCAGGCCTGGGACTACACCCGCAACCTGGACGGGGATGACGCCAGCCTCAGCAAGGAAGTGGAAGCGGGCAAGAAGCACTACCGTGGTTTCGAGCTGCCCGGCCGCACCCTGGGCGTGATCGGTCTCGGTGCTATCGGCGTCAAGGTGGCCAACGCCGCGCGCGCGCTCGGCATGAACGTGGTTGGCTTCGACCCGGGCATTACCGTGAGCAGCGCCTGGGCGCTGGAGGCCGGCGTACGCCAGGCCCACAGCGTCGACGAGCTGGTGGGGCGCAGCGACTTCATCAGCATCCACGTGCCGTACAACGAGCACACCGCCAACCTGATCAACGCCGACCGGGTGGGGATGCTGCACAAGGGCGGGGCCGTGCTGAACTTCTCCCGCGCCGGCATCGTCGACGACCAGGCGGTGGTGGACGCCATCGACCGTGGCCACCTCACGGCCTACGTCAACGACTTCCCCACCAACCTCACCAAGAACCACCCCAAGTGCATTACGCTGCCGCACCTGGGCGCGTCGACCACGGAAGCCGAGGACAACTGCGCCATCATGGTGGCCGATCAGGTTCGCGATTACCTGGAGAACGGCAACATCCACAACTCCGTGAACTTCCCGGAAGTGAACATGCCGCGGGCGGAGAACTGCGAGCGCATGACCGTGGTCAACGCCAACGTGCCGAACATGCTGGGGCAGATCTCCACGACCCTGGCGGATGCCGGTCTGAACATCGATGATATGTATAACAAGTCCCGCGGGGATCTTGCGTACACCGTTGTTGACGTCGCCGGCAGCATTCCGCGCGAGGTCGCCGATGTGGTGCGCGGTATCAAGGGCGTGCTCAAAGTGCGCGTCCTCGACTGACGTCGTGGAGAAGGCGGCATGACGGACCGGAAACACCTCGCCGATGTGCGGGAGCGCATCGATGCACTGGACCAGCAGATGCTGGAGCTGGTCAACGAGCGCGGCCGCCTGGCCCAGGAGGTCGCCCGCATCAAGCGCGAGCACGGCGAGCAGGGTGATTTCTACCGGCCGGAGCGCGAGCAGGAGGTGCTGCGGCGCATCGAGTCGCTGAATACCGGGCCGCTCTCCGACGAGGTGGTCACCCGCCTGTTCCGGGAAGTCATGTCCGCCTGTCTGGCGCTGCAGGAGCCGCTGAAAGTGGGGTTCCTGGGGCCGGAAGGCACCTTTACCCAGGCGGCCGCGCTGAAGCAGTTCGGCCATGGGGTGCAACTGCAGCCGCTGACCTCCATCGACGCCATCTTCCGCGAAGTGGAAGCCGGGGACATGCATTACGGCGTCGTTCCGGTGGAGAACTCCACCGAGGGCGTGGTCAACCACACCCTGGACTGTTTTCTCACCTCGCCTTTGCAGGTGGTGGGGGAAGTGGAGCTGCGGATTCAGCAGAATCTCGCCAGCCGCGAGACGGAGTTGCAGGCGATCCGGCGGGTGTACTCCCATCAGCAGGGCCTGGCGCAGTGTCGGGGCTGGCTGGATTCGCGCCTCCCGGGGGTGGAGCGGATCACCGTCGACAGCACCGCCGAGGCGGCCCGCCTGGCCGCCATGGAGCAGGGTGCCGCCGCCGTGGCCAGTGACGCCGCCATCGACATGTACGGCCTGGGGGCGTTGGCCGAGGGGATCGAGGACATCTCCGGCAACACCACCCGCTTTCTGGTCATCGGCCGGCAGTCGCCACCGCCCACGGGCGACGACAAGACCTCGCTGGTCGTGTCGCGCTCGGATCGTCCGGGCGGGCTGGTGAGTCTGCTGGAGCCGCTTGCCCGTCACGACATCAACATGACACGCCTGGATGCCCGGCCGTCACGCCAGGGTGTCTGGGAGTACGCCTTCTTCATTGACCTGCTGGGGCACGCCGACGATGCGCAGGTCAGCGCGGCGCTGGCGGAAATGCGCGAGCAGGCCTCGCTGCTGCGCGTGCTCGGCTCCTACCCCCGCGCTGCGCGATAGCCTCCGGAGAGCGAACCATGAGCGAGCTGCGATCCGCCTTCCATCAACTGGCCGTGCCCGGGGTGCAGACGCTGCACCCCTACGAGCCGGGCAAGCCCATGGACGAGCTGCAGCGCGAGTACGGCCTGACGGACATCATCAAGCTGGCCTCCAACGAAAACCCCCGCGGCCCGGGTGAAAAGGCGCTTGCCGCCGCGCGCGAGGCCATGGCCGATGCCCACCGCTACCCGGACGGCAACGGCTTCCGCCTCAAGCAGGCGCTGGCAAGGCACCACGGCGTGGCGTCCGAGACGATTACGCTCGGCAACGGCTCCAACGACGTGCTGGCGCTGGTGGCGTCCACGTTTCTGGGGCCGGGCCGGGAGGCCGTGTTCTCGGAGCACGCCTTTGCCGTGTACCCGATTGTCACCAGCGCGGCCGGCGCAACGGCGTGCGTGGCCCCGGCGCTGGGCAGTGACGCCGGCATGCCCTGCGGCCACGACCTGGACGCCATGCGGGCACGGGTGACCGACGATACGCGGGTGGTTTTCGTGGCCAACCCCAACAACCCTACGGGGACGTGGCTGGGCCGGCGTGAACTCAAGGCGTTCATCCAGTCGATGCCGGATCACGTGATCGTCGTGGTCGACGAGGCGTACTGCGAGTACAGCGATTCGCCGCAGCAGCCGGACGCCACCGAATGGCTGAGCGCGTTCCCCAACCTCGTGGTGACGCGTACGTTCTCGAAGGTTCACGGACTGGCGGGCTTCCGGGTCGGTTACAGCATGGCCCATCCGGCGGTGGCGGAGCTCTTTAACCGCGTGCGTCAGCCATTCAACGTCAGCACCAGTGCCCAGGCGGCGGCCGAGGCGGCGTTGTCGGATACCGACTACGTCCGGGAGTCGGTGACCATGAACAACGAGCAGCGGGAGTGGCTGCGCGGCGAACTGCAGCAGCTGGACCTCGACGTGCTGCCGTCGGCGGCGAACTTTCTCTGTGTCCGGGTCGGGGATGCCGGTGCCGTGTACGAGGGATTGCTGCGGGCGGGGGTTATCGTGCGTCCCGTGGCCGGTTACGGCCTGCCGGAGTGGATCCGGGTGACCGTCGGTCTCCCGGACGAGAACCGCCGGTTCCTCGATGCCCTGACGGGCCTGATGGGCCGCCGGGCATGAGCACAGTCAGGCCCGTGAAACGGCTCGCCCTGATCGGGGTCGGCCTGATCGGCGGATCGTGGGTTCTGGGGCTGCGCCGGGCCGGCCTGGTCGACACAGTCGTTGGGTGCGGGCGCTCGACGGCGAACCTCGACACGGCGCGTGAGCGCGGCATCATCGACGACGCCACCACCGACCCGCGGGAAGCCGTGCGAGGTGCCGACGTGGTCGTGGTGGCCGTGCCCCTGGGGGCCATGGGACCGGTGCTGGCGACCGTCCGGGACGATCTGGCGCCGGGTGCCGTGATCACCGATGTGGGCAGCGCCAAGGCCACGGTGCTGGCGGATGCCGCCGAGGCGCTGGGTGAGCACAGCGCCCGGTTCGTCGCCGGTCACCCCATTGCAGGCAACGAGAAGAGCGGCGCGGTTGCGGCGTTCCCGGAGCTGTTTCACGACCGCCGCGTCATCCTGACCCCCGAAGAGAGCACCGACGCGGCCGCGGTTGAGCGGGTTGCAGAGCTCTGGCAGGCGGTGGGGGCGAGCGTCGCGCGCATGAGCGCCGCCCATCACGATGATGTGCTCGCGGCCACGTCGCACCTGCCGCACATGCTGGCCTATTCGCTGGTGGACACCCTGTCGCGCTGGTCCGATCGCGACGAAGTGTTCGCCTATGCCGCCGGCGGATTCCGGGATTTCACCCGCATCGCGTCCAGTGACCCGGAGATGTGGCGGGATATCTGCCTGGCCAACCGCGACGCACTCGTGGTTGCCATGGACCGTTACATGGCGGATCTGGCGGAGCTGCGTGAGCAGGTGCGCGCCGGGGATGCCACTGCACTCGAGAACCTGTTCCGGCACGCCCGCGACACACGCGACCGGTTCATGGCGACGCTGGAATCCTGAGAGGACGTTCGTTGACTGATCACAGCCGCAATCCCGTTTTCCACGTCCGGCCCGGTGGCACGCTGACCGGGCGTTTCCGTGTGCCCGGGGACAAGTCCATGTCTCACCGTGCCGTCATGCTGGGTTCCCTGGCCGAGGGCGAGACCCGTGTGGAGGGGTTTCTGGAAGGGGCCGATGCGCTGGCGACGCTGGCCACGTTCCGGCAGCTCGGCGTGCAGATCGACGGGCCGCGCCACGGTGCACTGCGTATCCGTGGTGCCGGGCTGCACGGGCTCAGCGCTGCGGACGGCCCCCTGGACCTGGGCAACTCCGGGACGTCCATGCGCCTGCTCGCCGGCCTGCTTGCGGGGCAGCCTTTCGACAGCACGCTGACTGGTGATGACTCCCTGCGGCGCCGTCCCATGGGGCGGGTGACCGAGCCGCTCGCCGCGATGGGGGCGGTGATCGAGGCCGCTCCGGGCGGCACCGCGCCATTACTGATCCGTGGCGGACACCCCCTGCACGGCATGAGCTACGACATGCCGGTGGCCAGCGCCCAGGTGAAATCCGCCCTGCTCCTGGCCGGCCTGTATGCCGAGGGAGACACCTGGGTGCACGAGCCGGCACCCACCCGCGATCATACCGAGCGCATGCTGGCGGGCTTCGGCTATCCGGTGCGGCGGGACGACGCCTGGTCCGGCGTTACCGGGGGCGGGCGCCTGCAGGGCTGCGAGATCGACGTCCCGGCGGATATCTCCTCGGCGGCGTTCTTCCTCGTGGGGGCGAGCATCGCCGAGGGCAGCGATCTCGTCCTCGAACACGTGGGCATCAACCCGACCCGTACGGGCGTACTGGACATCCTCGATCTCATGGGTGCGGACGTGGAGCTGCGCCACCAGCGCGAGGTGGGCGGCGAGCCCGTTGCAGATGTCCACGTGCGTGCGCGGCCGCTGCACGGCATCACCATTCCCGAACGGCTGGTGCCGCTGGCCATCGACGAGTTTCCTGCCATCTTCATCGCCGCCGCCTGTGCGAACGGGACGACGGTGCTTACGGGCGCCGAGGAACTGCGGGTGAAGGAGAGTGACCGGATCGCCGTCATGGCCGACGGCCTCACGGCTCTCGGCATCCAGGTGGAGCCGCGCGCGGACGGCATCGTCATCCACGGCGGCACCCTTACGGGCGGCACCGTGGACAGTCACGGCGACCACCGGATCGCCATGGCGTTTGCCATGGCGGCACTGCGCAGTACCGACACCATCACCATCCGCGACTGCCGCAACGTGGATACGTCGTTCCCCGGATTTGCCAGTCTGTCGCGAGAGGCCGGGCTCGGGCTGGATGTGGAACACGACGCTCCGGAGGCCTCATGACGCCGAAGGACGCGCCCGTGCTCGCGGTGGACGGGCCCGGCGGGTCCGGCAAGGGAACGGTCTGCCGTGCGGTCACCGAAGCCATGGGTTGGCACCTGCTCGATAGCGGCGCCATTTACCGGGCCCTGGCGGTCGCCGCCGGCAGCCGCGGCCTGGACGCATCCGATACCGCCGCCCTGGTGGATCTGGCCCACGGGCTCGACGTGGTGTTCGAGCCTCGGCCCGACGGGTCGGTGCGCGTACTGGTGGACGGCAACGACGTCTCCGTGCAGCTGCGCAGTGAGCAGACCGGCGATCTCGCCTCGCGGGTGGCGGCCGTGCCGGAGGCGCGGGAGGCGCTGCTCGCCCGCCAGCGGGCCTTCCGCAAGCCGCCGGGACTTGTCGCCGATGGCCGCGACATGGGTACGGTGGTGTTCCCGGACGCGACCCTCAAGATCTTTCTCACCGCGAGTGCGGAGGAGCGGGCGCGGCGGCGCCATAACCAGTTGAAGGAACAGGGGGTTGATGTTAGCCTCGCGGATCTTTTGGACGAGATCGCCGTGCGCGACGAGCGTGACCGCAATCGCGCGGTGGCGCCGCTGAAGCCGGCGGTAGACGCCGAGGAGCTCGATACCACGGGTCTGTCAGTGGACGCCGTGGTGGAGAGGGTACTCAAGCTGCTGCAAAAACAGCTATCATAAAGGATTAACTCGGGTGGTCAGAGGGGCGGACGCGTCGCTGGCCGTTTAAATGTACGTAACGTAACCACAGACGTCATCGCGTTGTTGACGTTCTAGGATTGGCTGACCAATGAGCGAGAGCTTTGCCGAACTGTTTGAAGAGAGCCTGGCACAAACCGACATGCGCCCCGGCGCCATCGTCACCGGGAAGGTGGTGGCGATCCGCGGTGACCACGTGGTGGTCAATGCGGGCCTGAAGTCGGAAGCCGTGATTCCCGCCAACGAGTTCTTCGGGGAATCGGGCCAGATCGAAGTGGGTGTGGGTGACGACGTGGAAGTCGCCCTGGACGCGGTGGAAGACGGCTTCGGGGAAACCCGGCTGTCGCGCGAGAAGGCCAAGCGGGCCCACGCCTGGAAGCACCTGGAAACTGCCTACGAGAACGGTGACACCGTCAACGGCATCATCAGCGGCAAGGTCAAGGGCGGTTTCACCGTCGACCTCAAGCACATCCGGGCCTTCCTTCCCGGCTCTCTCGTGGACATCCGCCCCGTGCGGGATACCACGTACCTGGAAGGCCGCGAGCTCGAATTCAAGGTCATCAAGCTGGACGAGCGCCGCAACAACGTCGTGGTTTCGCGCCGCGCGGTGGTCGAGGAAGAGTACAGCGCCGAGCGGGAGGCCCTGCTGGAGCGCCTGCAGGAAGGCCAGCAGCTCAAGGGCATCGTCAAGAACCTCACCGACTACGGCGCCTTCGTGGACCTGGGCGGCATCGACGGCCTGCTGCACATCACCGATATGGCCTGGCGCCGCGTCAAGCATCCCTCGGAAGTGGTCGAAGTCGGCCAGGAAATCGAGGTCAAGGTGCTCAAGTTTGACCGCGAGCGCAACCGCGTCTCCCTGGGCCTCAAGCAGCTGGGCGAGGACCCGTGGGAAAACATTGCCAACCGGTACCCGGAGAGCACCCGCGTGGTGGGCCGTGTCACCAACATCACCGATTACGGCTGCTTCGTGGAGATCGAGGAAGGCGTGGAAGGCCTGGTGCACGTCTCCGAGATGGACTGGACCAACAAGAACGTTAACCCGGGCAAGCTGGTTGCCGTGGGTGACGAGGTCGAAGTCATGGTGCTGGACATCGACGGCGAGCGACGCCGCATCTCCCTGGGCATGAAGCAGTGCCAGGCGAACCCATGGGAGCTGTTCGCGGCCACCCACAACAAGGGCGATCGCGTGAACGGCCAGATCAAGTCGATCACCGACTTCGGCATCTTCGTTGGCCTGGAAGGCGGTATCGACGGTCTGGTTCACCTCTCGGATCTCTCCTGGGACGAAGCCGGCGAAGACGCCGTGCGGCACTTCAAGAAGGGTGACGAAGTGGAAGCCGTAGTGCTGTCCGTGGACGCGGATCGGGAGCGGATCTCCCTGGGCATCAAGCAGATGGAAGACGATCCCTTCTCCGCCTGGATGGCCGATAATCCGAAGGGCAACATGGTGAAGGGCACCGCGAAGGAAGTGGACGCCAAGGGCGTGGTCGTTGACCTCGGGGATGGCATCGAAGGCTACCTGCGTGCGTCCGACATCGCCCGCGAGCGTGTCGACGATGCCCGCAGTCACTTCAAGGAAGGCGACGAAGTGCAGGCCAAGTTCATCGGCGTCGATCGCAAGAACCGCTCGATCAGCCTGTCCATCAAGGCCAAGGACGTTCAGGAAGAAGCCAAGGCCGTGCAGGACTACGCCAAGGGTGGTGCCGGTGCCGGCACGACTACGCTTGGCGACCTGCTCAAGGAGCAGATGGACAGCGGTAATCAGGACGACTGATTACCGGTCGATCCAGGTCGTGCGGGGTCGTGGCCGAGCCACGACCCCGCTCTCACCGCATCCGTTTCATCCGCCCGGATTGCCGACAGGCCTGGCCTGAGCGCGGCGCCCGGAAATTGGACGGAATCGTCTGGACATAACAATGACGAAATCCGAGCTCATCGAAGTCATCGCATCCAAGCAGCAGCATCTCGCCTACCGGGATGTGGAAGTGTCGGTCAAGACGCTTCTGGAGCACATGAGCGAAGCGCTCTCCTCCGGTCATCGCATCGAGATTCGTGGCTTCGGCAGTTTTTCACTGCACCACCGTCCGCCGCGGATCGGCCGCAACCCCAAGACCGGGGATCCAGTTGCCCTGCCTGCGAAGTATGTGCCACATTTCAAGCCGGGGAAGGAGCTCCGCCAGCGGGTCAACGGCGATTGAACATTGCCCGAGGCCTCTCCCCGGAGCGGATTGAACTGGCGTTGTGGCGCGCGCTCGGAACAAGGGGAGTAAAACCGATATGCGTCGGTTGATCGGATTTCTGGCCATCCTGATCGTGATCCTGTTCGGGCTGAGCTTTGCCCTGCTGAATGCCAGCCGTGTGGATGTCGACTACTATTTCGGTACCGTCGGCGCGCCGCTCTCCCTGGCGCTCGTCGTCGCCGTGATCATCGGCGCCGTCATCGGTGTGCTGACGACACTCGGGATGATTCTCGGCAAGCAGCGCGAAGTGCACCGGCTGAGGCGGCGGGTCAAGGACACCGAGAAGGAACTCAACGAACTGCGCCGGTTGCCGCTGAAAGATAATCACTGAGATGGTGGAACTGTTCTGGCTACTCCTGCCGGTGGCGGCCTTTTCGGGCTGGTTCATCGCGAGACGTGGCCAGGGCGGGGGTGCGCGTCCCGGCCGCCAGGAGCCGTTGCGTGGCGACTATTTCCAGGGCCTGAACTACCTGCTCAACGAGCAGCCCGACAAGGCCATCGAAGTCTTCACCCGCATGGTGGAAGTCGACTCGGATACGGTCGAAACCCATCTTGCCCTAGGGAATCTCTTCCGGCGGCGCGGTGAAGTGGATCGGGCCATCCGCATCCATCAGAACCTTATCGCCCGCCCCTCCCTGAATCGTGAACAACGAACCCAGGCGCTGCTGGAACTGGGCGAGGATTTCTTGCGTGCCGGGCTCCTGGACCGCGCGGAGAACCTGTTTCAGGAGGTGGTGGAGACGGGGAATTTCGTTCCCCAGGCCCTGCAGCATCTGCTGGATATCTATCAGCAGGAAAAGGAGTGGGATAACGCCATTCTCGTGGCAGCCCGGCTGGAGTCGAACAGTGAGCAGAGCATGGCGCCGCGCGTGGCCCAGTTCTATTGTGAGCAGGTGGATCGAGCCTGGCGCGAGGGGGAAGTCAATCGCGCCCGGAGTCTGATCAAGCGGGCGCTGACCGCCGACCCCGGCTGCGTGCGTGCGAGCATACTGCAGGGCGACATCGAGCGCAGTGTCGGCAACTACAAACAGGCGCTGAAATGCTATCAGCGTGTGCGCGAGCAGGATCGCGACTACCTGCCGGAAGTGCTGGTGGGGTTGCACGAATCCTATACCCAGCTGGGGCGGCCGGACGGCTACCGCGCTTTCCTGGAGGATGTGTCGCGCGATTACCGCGGGGCGTCCGTCATCCTTGCGCTGGCGGAACGCATCCGACACGACCACGGCGAGGACGCCGCCGCCGGATTCCTGGTGGATCAGCTCCGGGCCCGGCCATCCGTGCGCGGACTGAACCGCCTGATCGAGCTCAATCTGTCACGGGCGGAGCAGGCCGGGGGCGCCGACCTGGAAGTGCTCAGGGAGCTCTTCCACGCCCTGCTGCGGGACAAACCCGGCTACTCCTGCCGTAACTGCGGCTTCAGTGCGCGCACCCTGCACTGGCAGTGTCCGAGTTGCCGCAAGTGGGCGACCATCAAACCGATTCAGGGTGTGGAAGGGGAGTAGGCGTGGCAGGCGAACAACCGTGGATCGTGGTTGCTCTGGACGTGGACAGCGTGGAGCGGGCGGAAGCGCTGGCGGCCCGGCTCGACCCGGCGTTGTGCCGGCTGAAGGTGGGCAAGGAGCTGTTCACCCGCGCCGGCCCCGGCCTGGTGGAGCGGCTGCAGGGCAGTGGCTTCAGCGTCTTTCTGGATCTCAAGTTCCACGATATCCCCAATACGGTTGCTGGCGCGTGTCGCGCCGCGGCGGATCTCGGCGTCTGGATGGTCAACGTGCACGCCCTCGGCGGTGTCCGCATGATGGAGGCGGCGCGGGAAGCCGTGAGCCGTTCCGGGTCGGGGCATACGCTGCTCATCGGCGTGACCGTGCTGACCAGCCACGATGCGGAGGACATCGCAGCTGTCGGTCTGAGCGATACGCCTGATGCACTGGTGGAGCGGCTGGCGGGGCTCGCCCTCGGCGCAGGGCTGGATGGCCTCGTCTGTTCCGCCCGGGAAGCTCCCCGGTTGCGCGCCCTGCACGGGCAGGCGCCAGTGCTGGTGACACCGGGTATCCGGCCCGCGGAGGCCGCCGCCGACGATCAGCGTCGGATCGTGACGCCGGCGCAGGCACGGACGGGCGGCGCCGACTATCTCGTGGTGGGACGGCCCATTACGGCGGCAGACGACCCGGGCGCGGCCCTGGAGCGTATTGTCTCGGAGCTTCAGGCGGGCCCGGCCGATGCTTGAACTGACACGGTCGTCGAGCTAGTCTTGACTCGCTTCGGTTGATGCGAAGCCGCGAACACTGACGTTCGTGCCTCAATAACAAAAGGAGTTGATCATGTCGAAACGCACGCGTTTTCTCTGTGCCGTTCCCGCTCTGTCCCTGCTGTTTGCCGGTGCGGCGTTTGCCGGATCCGTGGATCTGAATACCGCGGATGCCGAGACGCTGGCGGCTGAACTGGATGGTGTCGGGGAGTCCCGCGCGGCGGCCATCGTGGAGTATCGCGAGGCCAACGGCGGGTTCGACAGCGTTGATGCGCTCACCAACGTTCAGGGTGTCGGCCCGGCGACGGTGGAGAGCAACCGCGAACGCCTGACCGCGGACGCCGACTGAATGCGTCCGGCTTGTGGCCCCGTGCGCCCGCCTCTGGCGGGCGCTTTGCGTTACTGACCTCCGGAATCGGTTGGTAAACCGACGCTACCGCGGCACGGTTTCCGACAGTGAGTCCCGCCGCGCCACCTGCTCATGCCAGCGCGTCAGTGCCGGCCGCTGTTCGCGCCAGGCCAGGTCCGCGTAACGGAAGTCCAGGTACTGCAGCGCTACTGCCACGGCCAGGGCGCCGAGATCTCCGCCTGCCTCGGGTGGCTGGGACTCCAGGCGATCCAGGGTCGACGTGATGGTTCTCGCCCGGCGCTGCCCGAGCACGCCCTGATCCGCACCCTCCGGCCCGAACCGTTTTGCCAGCAGCGTCTGGACGCCGGCATCGATGATACCCACCGCCAACCCGGTCTGCCCGAGCACCTGTGCGCGCCGGCCCTGCGGAATCAGCTCTGGATCGGGCCAGGTGGCCTCCAGGAAATGCACGATCAGCAGCGACTCGGTAATGGAGACGCCGTCGTCCGTCACCAGGGTGGGCACCCGGGTTGCCGGGTTGACCTGCATGAGCCCGGCATCATCGGACCACGGATCGACCACGTGGTGTCCGGTGCGGTCGTGTAGCTGTTTCTCGATCAGGCTCGCGCGGACGATGCGCGCGTAGGGTGACGTGAGGCTGTAATAGAGGTCCATGGCGGCTATCCAGTAACTGGGATTGACTCGCAGCTTACCAGAAGAAGGCGGTATTGGAACGGTCAGTCCCGTGAAGCCCCGTGATGCACCCGGCCTGTCACGGAACCGTCATGATCCGGTCACGCCGGTGTCAGGTGTGCCGCCCATACTCCGCTCCAGTCGCTTCCGGATCACTAGCGACGCAACCGCGATAAAACGCAGATCGCACCAACGTGGAGTTGATGATTATGTTCCGTAACCGCCTTGTGACCGTGGCCGCGTCCGCTCTTGCGGTCGCCGCGCTCCCGGCCTTCGCCGATGAGGGTCCGGAGCTGGACGACAGTCTGCCGACCTACGAGAGTGTTTCCGGCATTTCCGGCAGCCTCTCCAGCCAGGGTTCCGACACGCTCAACAATCTGATGACGCTCTGGGCCGAGGAGTTCAACGACTTCTACCCGAACGTCAACATCCAGATCGAAGGGGCGGGCTCCTCCACGGCGCCGACGGCGCTGGCCGAGGGCACTGCCAACTTCGGCCCCATGAGCCGTCAGATGCGCGAGTCCGAGATCGAGGCGTTCGAGGACGCCCACGGCTACCCGCCGACGCTCGTTCGCGTTGCCATTGACACCATCGCGGTGTTCGTCAACCGCGACAACCCCATCGAGGGCCTGTCCATCGACCAGGTGGACGCGATCTTCTCCGAGACCCGCCGCTGCGGCGGTGACGAGGACATCACCCGCTGGGGACAGGTGGGCCTGGACGGCGACTGGGAGAATCGCGACTTCACCCTTTACAGCCGCAATGCTGTCTCGGGGACCTATGGATACTTCCGTGAGCACGCCCTGTGTGATGGTGACTTCAAGGACGCCATCAACGAGCAGCCCGGCTCCGCCTCGGTGGTCCAGGGTGTGTCGGAATCCCTGAACGGCATCGGTTACTCCGGGATTGGCTACAACACCTCGGGCGTGCGGGCCATCAAGCTGGGCGACGATCCGGATAACCTCTACGAGCCCAACGCCGAGAACGCGCTGACCGGCGACTATCCGCTGGCGCGGTTCCTCTACGTCTACGTGAACAAGGACCCGAACGAGGATCTGCCGCCCATCGAGCGGGAGTTCCTGCGTCTGGTGCTCTCGGAGCAGGGCCAGGATGTGGTGCGGCGTGACGGCTTCATCCCCATGCCCGAGTCGGCCGCTTCCCGGGAGCGCGAGGAGCTCGGCCTCGAATAGACAGGGACTGGTTTCGTACTGACCCGATCACCGCGCCCTTCACGGGCGCGGTTTTTTTTTGGGGGGGGGGGTGACCGTGACACGGAAATGACATCCGGCTGTCACGGGACCGTCACATAGGCTCACTACCATGCCCCCAGTCTTCCACCCACACGAGCGGGCCAATCGCCATGACCGATGTCGGCACCTCACCGGATTCCCCCGCATCCCGCGGCCATATGCCCTCGGAAAGCCAGCGCAGGCGGCTTCGCCGCTGGCGGGCGTTCAAGGACCGGGCGGGGAAGGGCACCATCGCCACATTCGGCATCGGGGTGATCGGCACCCTCGTGCTGATGTTCGTCTACCTCTTCTCCGAGACCGCCCCCATCTTTGGCTCTGCTGACATGACCCCGGCCGGGGCTTATGCGGCGCCGGGGGATGGGGACAGCGCGACCCTGCACACGGCCATGGAGCGCTACCGCGAGGTAGCCGTGCGCTTCACGGATGACGCGCGGGCGGTCTTCTTCCGGCCCAGGGATGGTGAGGTCATCAAGGAAGAGCGCATGCAGCGCCCGGACGGCGTGAGCGTAACCAGTTTCGCCACTGGCGAGGCGCGCAGCCATCTGGTGGGGTACGGGCTGGACGATGGCACGGCGATCTTCGCCCGTCACGATTACGACGTGTCATACCCCGGTGGGGAGCGCACCGTGGAGCCCACGATCCGGTACCCGGAAGGCGATGGCGAACCGCTGGATGTCTTCGCCGACGAAGGTTACGCCATCGACGCCATCGGGGTGCAGCGGGGGCGCGAGGGCACGGCGATCATCGCCGCCAACAATGCCCGGGAACAGCTGCGCATCGTGCTGTTCGACGAAGACGAGGATTTTCTCACGGGTAACGTCACCGTCGAGCGCCGTGTATACGAGGTGCCGTGGCCGGAGGATGGGGTGGAGGTGACCCAGATCCTCATGGATACCACCATGCGCAACCTCTTTGTGGGCGGTGCTGACGGCCGCCTGCACTACTACGACATCTCCAGGATGAGCAGCCCCAGGCTTCTGGCCAGTGAACGGGCCATTGAAGGCGACAATGCCGAGGTGACGGCCCTGGATTTCCTCCTCGGGGCGGTGTCGATCATCGCCGGCGGGTCCGACGGCTCCGTGAGCCAGTGGTTCGTGGCCCGGGATGCCGACGGGGAACGGCGCCTGCGCAAGATCCGGGACTTCGAGCCCCATGATGCACCGGTCACCAGCATCGGTCCGGAGCACGCACGCAAGGGATTTGCCACGGCCGCCGAAGACGGCACCGTGCAGCTCCACTACGCGACCTCCGCGCGGACCATGGCGCGGCTGGCCCTGGGCGGGGACATCAACGTCGATGCAGTGACCATGGCGCCGCGCCAGGACGGCATGCTGGTGGTGGGCGCCGACGGGGGCTTCCGCTACCTGGACGTGAACAACCCGCACCCGGAAGTCTCCTTCAGTGCGCTGTGGCAGAAGGTCTGGTACGAGGGGCGCAACAATCCCGCCTACGTCTGGCAGTCATCCTCGGCCACCCAGGAGTTCGAGCCGAAGTTCTCCCTGGTGCCGCTGACCGTGGGCACCCTCAAGGCGGCGTTCTACGCCATGCTGTTCGCGGCGCCCCTGGCCATTCTTGCCGCCATCTACTCGGCTTACTTCATGTCGCCGCGCATGCGCACCATGACCAAACCCACCATCGAGATCATGGAGGCGCTGCCCACGGTCATTCTCGGCTTTCTCGCCGGTCTCTGGGCCGCCCCGTACGTTGAGAACAACCTGCCGGCAGTATTCAGCCTGTTCCTGCTGATGCCGGTGGCTTTTCTCGTTATGGCCTGGGTCTGGTCACGGCTGTTGCCGGCGAACTGGCGGGGCGCGGTGCCTCCCGGCTGGGAGGCGGCCCTGCTGATTCCGGTGGTGCTCGGGGTGGGCTGGTTCTGCGTCGGCATGAGCCCGCTGGTGGAGTTATGGTTCTTCGACGGCGACATGCGTCAGTGGCTCACCAACCAGGGCATCACCTATGACCAGCGCAACGCGCTGGTGGTGGGCATGGCCATGGGCTTTGCGGTGATCCCCACCATCTACTCCATCTCCGAGGACGCCATCTTCAACGTGCCACGGCACCTCACCCAGGGCGCACTGGCGCTTGGCGCCACACCGTGGCAAGCGGTGGCGACCGTGGTGCTGCTCACCGCCAGCCCCGGCATCTTCTCGGCGGTGATGATCGGCTTCGGACGCGCCGTCGGCGAGACCATGATCGTGCTCATGGCCACGGGTAACAGCCCGGTGGTCAACTTCAACATCTTCGAGGGCATGCGCACGCTGTCGGCCAATATCGCCGTCGAGATGCCGGAGGCGGCCGTGGGTGGCACGCACTTCCGCATTCTGTTTCTGGCTGCGCTGGTGCTGTTTGTCATGACCTTTGTTCTCAACACGCTTGCGGAAGTGGTTCGCCACCGGCTGCGCAAGAAGTACAGCACCCTGTAACGGTCCGGGAGACACAGATCATGCGCGACTGGTTCAAGAAGGGCACACCCTGGATCTGGCTCAACGCCGGGGCCGTGGCCATCAGCCTGGTCATGGTGGTGGGGCTGATCGGCCATGTTGCCTTCAACGGCCTGCAGCACTTCTGGCCGCGGGATATCGTTGCCTTCGAGTACGCGGAGCCCGGTGACGAGCCGGTCCAGGTGCTCGGGGAGGTGGACCGGTCCGAGACCCTGACCGCCCGGGGGGCGCGCGAGCGCGGGTTCGAGGTGGACGCCGACGAGGAACTGGTCACCCGGCACCGCATCAAACGCGGCAATCGGGACGTGACCGGCCAGGACTTCACCTGGTACGTCGAGGAGAACATGTCGGCGTGGTCCTATCCGGACGATGCCGTGCGCCTGGAACGCCGGGAGTGGGGCGACTTCTACGGCTTTCTCCGCGAGGTCCGTGTCGGTGACGAGGTGGTTGCCGACGGCGACGACGCGTGGGAGACGTTCGAGCGGCTGTTCGCCGAGAACCTGCCGCGCATCGAGGAGATCGGGCAGATCGAGCGCGTGGAAATCGGCGCGGTCAATGCGGAGATCGAGGAGATCCGGCTCGCCCAGCGGCGTCTCGCCATGGACGATACCATTCCCGAGGAGCGGCGCTCCGAGCAGGAGCAGGCGCTGGAGGACGAGCGGGGCCGCTGGGAAGCCGAGTACGACCAGCTCGCGGAGCGGCGCAACGAACTGCTGGAGGAGATCCGGCGCTTCCAGGTGATGCTCGAGACCGCCGAGGGCGAGCAGGTGGTCATGGCACTGGGCGACATCGTCAAACCCAGTCGGCCCAACGTCATGAGCACCGGCGAGAAGCTGCGGTTCTACGTGGGCGAGTTCTGGGACTTCGTCTCGGGGTATCCCCGCGAGGCCAATACCGAAGGCGGGATCCTGCCGGCGATCTTCGGCACCGTGCTCATGACCCTGGTCATGGCCGTCTTCGTGACCCCGTTCGGGGTGCTGGCGGCCATCTACCTGCGCGAGTACGCCAGGCAGGGGCCGCTGACGCGCATGATCCGTATCTCCGTGAACAACCTGGCCGGGGTGCCGTCCATCGTGTTCGGCGTATTCGGCCTCGGCTTCTTCGTCTATTTCATGGGCGGTGGCATCGACCAGTTATTTTACTCGGACCGGTTGCCAGCGCCCACATTCGGCAAGGGTGGTGTGCTGTGGGCCTCCCTGACCCTGGCGCTGCTGACCCTGCCGGTGGTGATCGTCTCCACCGAGGAAGGGTTGTCCCGGATCCCCGGCTCGATTCGCCACGGCGCACTGGCGCTGGGTGCCACCAAGGGCGAGATGCTCTGGCGCACTGTGGTGCCCCTGGCCACGCCGGCCATGATCACCGGGCTGATTCTCGCCGTTGCCCGGGCCGCCGGCGAAGTGGCGCCGCTGATGCTGGTGGGTGTGGTGAAACTGGCGCCGCAGTTGCCGGTGGAGGCGAGCTGGCCCTTCATTCACCTGGACCGCAGTTTCATGCATCTGGGCTTTCACATCTACGACGTCGGCTTCCAGAGCCCCAACGTCGAGGCGGGGCGGCCGCTGGTCTACGCCACGGCCCTGGTGCTCATCCTGGTGATCATCGTTCTCAACCTGACGGCCATCACCATCCGCAACCACCTCCGGGAGCGCTACCGCGCGGAAGGGGATTAGTTCAACGTGGAGCAGTGAATCATCATGAATGATCAAGCAATTCAGACAGCACCGTCACGGCAGAGCGCATCCGGCAGCGCCGGGCGGGTGACCGGCGGTCAGCGGTTGCGCGGCGAGGATATCTGCATCGAGGTGGAGAACCTCAACCTCTGGTACGGCGATGATCAGGCGCTGAAGAACATCAACATGCAGCTGCCCCGGGAGCGGGTCACGGCGTTCATCGGCCCGTCGGGGTGTGGCAAGTCCACGCTGCTGCGCTGCATGAACCGCATGAACGACCTGATCGACAATTGCCGGCTGGAAGGGCAGATCCGCATCGACGGCCAGGAGATTCACGACAAGGCCATGGATGTTCCGGAGCTGCGCCGCCGCGTCGGCATGGTCTTCCAGAAGCCCAATCCGTTTCCCAAGTCCATCTACGAGAACGTCGCTTACGGCCTGCGCCTGCAGGGCGTGAAAAAGCGTCGCATCCTGGATGAAGTGGTGGAGAAATCCCTGCGCCAGGCGGCGCTCTGGGACGAGGTGAAGGACCGGCTCAACGAGAACGCCTTCGGCCTCTCAGGCGGGCAGCAGCAGCGGCTGGTGATCGCCCGCGCCGTGGCCATCGAGCCCGAAGTGCTACTTCTGGACGAGCCGGCATCGGCCCTGGACCCGCTGGCGACGCTCAAGATCGAAGAACTGATGTTCGATCTGAAAAAGCACTACACCATCGCCATCGTCACCCACAACATGCAGCAGGCGGCGCGGGTGTCGGATTACACCGCCTATCTGTATCTGGGCGAAGTCATGGAGTTCAACGACACGGATACGCTGTTCACCAACCCGTCCCGCAAGGAGACGGAGGACTACATCACCGGACGCCACGGCTGAGGCCGCCGGATGCCGGCACCATACAGGGAGATGCGGCGATGACCGATGACTCGATTGATGAAGGCTTCTTCAAGCAGCACATTTCCCACCAGTTCAACGAAGAGCTGGAGGACATCCACACCCGTGTGCTCGCCATGGGCGGCATTGTCGAGCAGCAGCTGACCGATGCCGTCTCCGCCATGGTGGACGGCAACCGCGAGCTGGCACAGACGGTGGTCACCAGCGACTACAAGGTGAACTCCATCGAGGTGGAGCTGGACGAGGCGTGCACCCATGTGCTCGTGCGCCGCCAGCCCACCGCCAGCGACCTGCGGCTGGTCATGGCAGTGGTGAAGACCATTACCGATCTGGAGCGCATCGGCGACGAGGCCGAGCGCATCGGCCGCATGGCGCTCCATCTACTGGACGATGACCGGGCGGTGGCGCCGGTGGCGGAGATGGGTGCGTTCGGCACGCATGTGCGCGACATGCTGCGGGGCGCTCTTGACGCCGTCGCGCGGATGGATGCGGAGCACGCCGTGCGCGTGGCCCAGCAGGACATCCAGGCGGACAGCCAGTACCAGGTGGTGCTGCAGCGGCTCATGGACCAGATGATGAAGTCGCCGGAGAGCATCCCCCGGCTGATGGACATCGTCTGGGCGGCGCGCTCCATGGAGCGTATCGGCGACCGGGCCCGCAACATCTGCGAGTACGTGGTGTACTTCGTGCGCGGCAAGGACGTGCGCCACACCAGTTTCGACCAGATGGCTCGGGAGGCCACGGGAGACCGTGGGTGACCTGGACATGGGGCGCCATCAAGGGGGTGTTCTACCGGCCCCGGGCGGTGCTGCGGGAGTGGCGTGAGCGGGATCCCGAGCCGGGCCCGCTGCTGGTGCGGTTCACCATCCCCGTTATCGTGCTCAGTGTCGTGGCCTCGGCCATGGCCTACGATGTGTTGCCTGCCGGGTTTCCGCCCGAGACACAGCCGCGCATGGTGCCGTTCAGCATCTACAGCGCCCTGACCCAGCTGGTGGGCGTGCTGGCGCTGGCGGCCGCCGCCCACTACCTCTGCGACCTGTTCCAGGGGCGCTCCGATTTCCGGCGTGCGCTGGCGGCTGTTTCCGTGGCCATGGTGCCGGCCTGGGTCGGCAACGTGCTGGCGGCGCTGCCCTGGCCGTACGGCTCGACCCTGGCGCTGGTGTGCATCGGCTACAGCCTGATTCTGCTGTATGCCGCCTTCGTCGTGATTCTCGGCATGGAACGGGGCAACCGGGCTGGCCACTATGCAGCCAGTCTGGGGGCCGGGTTGCTCGTGGTGTTCGCATTCGGCTGGCAGGCTGTGAGTCTGATTCCCGGAGCGGCGCCGGAGGTGCGGCTGGGGACGACCTGGCTCATCTGATGCTAGCCGGCGGCGGAGCGCTGGTTGCGCATGTCGATGATACGCTCGGCCGGGAAGCGGCACCGGAACGTACTGCCTTCGCCGGGGCGGCTGTGGATCTCCAGGGTGGCATCGTGGCGCTGCAGAGCGTGGCGCACGATGGAAAGGCCGAGCCCGGTTCCGCCCCGATCCCTTGAGCGGCCGTCATCGACGCGGTAGAAGCGCTCCGTGAGCCGCGGGATATGCTTCTGCGGAATGCCGATGCCGCTGTCCACCACGTCAAGACAGGCCGAGTCGCCGTCCCGGTACCAGCGTACATGGACCTTGCCACCTTCCGCGGAGTACTTCACGGCGTTCTGCACCAGGTTGCCGAACGCGCTGCGCAGTTCGGAGTGGACGCCCCGCACGCCGAACCGGTCGTCGCTGTCGCAGTCCACGCTGATGCCGCCGGGGGCAATCATTCTGCCGTCCCGGCAGATGCTGCTGACCAGTGCGGCCACATCTACCCGCTCGTCTGCCCCGGGGTCCGGTTGCGCATCCAGGCGGGAGAGGGTGAGGAGGTCTTCCAGAATGTGGCGCATGCGTGCGGCCTGGTTGTGCATCTCCTCCACCGGCCGGCGCCACTCCCGGGCAGCCGTTCCGTCGTCGTCGCGCATGCTCTCCAGGTAGCCGGCGATGACGGTCAGGGGGGTACGCAGCTCGTGGGACGCGTTGGCAACGAAGTCCCGCCGCACCTGCTCCAGGCGATGCAGGCGGGTGATGTCCCGGGCGATCAGAAGCCGCTGATCGCGGCCGTAGGGGATGACCTGCATGGACAGCCGCGTGGCGTCATCGAAGGGGCTGGTCATCTCCACCGCTTCCTCGAACGATCCGGTATCGAAGTACGCCTTCAGGGCGGGGCTGCGGATGAGGTTGAGCACGTGCTGGCCCATGTCCTCGGGTGATTGCAGATGCAGCAGCCGCTGTGCCGCGGCGTTGAACCAGACGATGCGGTTGTCCGGTGCCAGCACGACGGTGCCGTCGGGCATGGCGGCGGTGGATTGCCGGAACTCGTGGAGAATCGCGCCCAGGCGCTGTTTGCGCTTGCGGTTGCGGCGCTGCATGTGGAAGACCTGCTCGTAGATCGCGCCCCAGAGCCCGGTGCCTTCCGGCGGATTGGCGCTGCGGGACGTGCTCAGCCAGGTGTAGAGCCGGTGCTGCTGGTAGATGTGCCATCCGGCGAACCCGGTGACGGCAATCAGCAGGGATACGGCAAGATAACCCGTGAGCATGCCAACCACCGCGGCCGGGACGACCACGGCGGTGATACGGCTGATCTCGTCCGGCCACGGGGAGTGTATCATGGCGGATTACTCGCGGGTGGAGAAGCGGTAGCCTGCTCCACGCACAGTCTGAACGAAACGCTCGGCGCCGGTGCCGTCCAGGGCCTTGCGGAGCCGCCGGATGTGCACATCCACCGTGCGCTCCTCCACATAGACGTTGGGGCCCCAGACCCGGTCCAGCAATTGTTCGCGAGTGTAGACCCGATCCGGGTGTCCGGCAAAGAACTTCAGCAGCCGGAACTCCGTGGCACCCAGGTGGATGGGGTTGTCGTTGACCATGACGCGGTGGGCCGCGATCTCGATGCGCAGCGGGCCGATTTCCAGGTTCTCCTCGGCCTCGTCGCCGCCACTGCGTCGCAGCACCGCCTGGATGCGTGCGATGAGCTCCCGCGGCCCGAACGGTTTGGTGACGTAGTCGTCCGCGCCGGCCTCCAGGCCGCGCACCTTGTCTTCCTCTTCCGTGCGGGCCGTGAGCATGATGATCGGCACGTCGCCGAGCATGTTCTCGCGGCGCAGGGCGCGGGCGAGGTCGAGCCCGCTGGTGTCCGGCAGCATCCAGTCGAGGAGAATCAGATCCGGCTGATGGTCGGTGATGGCGACACGGGCTTCGGCCGCATCGCCCGCCTCGACAACCCGGAACCCGGATCGCTCGAGGCTGAACTCCACCATTTCGCGGATGGGCTTCTCGTCGTCGACAATCAGTACGGTCCTGTCCGTCATGCGTTATCCCCGCTCACCAGGCTGCTGGTTTCTTCGTGCACCGCTAGTAAAACAGCGGGATGTGACAGATCCATGACACATTTGCGGCGCATCGATGACATGCAGCCTACATGATCCGCCGGCGTATGGCGGAGGAGACCGTTTCAACCACCACCACCACGGCCACGATCACCATGATAATGGTCAGGGCGACGTCGTACCGGAACAGGCTCATGGCCGAGCTCAGCTCCACGCCGATGCCCCCGGCGCCCACCAGTCCGAGTATCACCGCAGACCGGATTGCCTTCTCCACGCCGAACAGGCTGGTGGCGGTCATGGACGGCATCGCCTCGGGCAGAATGGCACCGAAGATGACGGCGCCGCGGCCTCCCCCGGTGGACTGGATCGCTTCCGAGGGGCCGGCACGGATCTCCTCGATGCGCTCGGCGAAGAAGCGGGCGCAGAAGCCGATGGTGTCCATGATGATGGCGAGAATGCCGGCCAGCGGTCCGAGGCCAACCGCCGCCACGAAGATCAGCGCCCAGATCAGCTCCGGTACGGTGCGCAGTACGGCGGTCACGCCCCGGGCAACCACCCGGACGACGGGGTGCGGGGTGGTGTTACGGGATGACAGCAGCGCCAGCGGCACGCTCAGGATCACGCCGAAGGCGACCCCGACGATGGCCATGTTCAGCGTCTCCAGCATGTAACCGCTGATCGGGCCCAGGCGGCTGAGATCCGGCGGCACGGCCCGGGAGATGAAGTCGCCCATGTTGCCGATGCCTGCGATCAGTCGCGCGCCTTCCACGTCCACGGCGGTAATACCCTGGATGAAGAAGGCGAGAAAGCCGACCAGTACCACCCAGGTGAATACGGAGGGCAGCTCAAACCGGCTGGGCTGCGGGCCGTTGTGATCCCGGGGCTGCTCTGGGGAAGCCATTGCAAATAACTCCAACGTTCAGGGAATGGACGTCCGGCGGTGCGTCAGGAGGCCTTCCTGAGCGGTGTGGTCGATTCGGAAGGGGTTTCGTCCACGCGCACATTGCCTTCGTAGAGGGACTGCAGTTCGTTGCGGTCGGTCTGGTGCATGGGGCGGTCCACCTGGACGTGTCCGGCCTTCATGCCGATGACGCGGTCGCCGTACTCCATGGCGAAATCCAGTTGATGGAGCGTGCACAGCAGCGTCATTCCCTCTGCACGCACCACGCTCCACAGCAGATTCATGACCTCCCGTGCCGCCTTCGGATCGAGGCTGGCAACGGGTTCGTCCGCCAGCACCACGGATGGCCGCTGCATCAGCACCCGAGCAATGGCCACGCGCTGCTGCTGGCCGCCGGAGAGCTGATCGGCGCGCTGGTCGGCGCAATGGGCCAGCTGCACGCGCTCCAGGCAGTGCAGGGCGTAATCCCGCTCCTCGCGGGAGGCCAGCGGAGCGGCCACGGAGAAGAAGCTGCGGTGACGGGCCAGTGCCCCGTAGAGCACGTTCTGGAAGACGCTCAGATTGCCCACCAGGTTGAAGTTCTGGAACACCATGCCGACCTGCCGGCGTACCCCGCGCAGTTTGCGCTGGCCACATGTGGCCACGTCGGTGCCGTGCACGCGGATGGAACCCTGCTCGGGGCGTGCGAGCCCGTTCATGCAGCGCATGAGCGTGGACTTGCCGCAGCCATTGGCGCCCAGCAGTACGGCGCCCTCGCGTTCGGGGATGCGGAACTCGACGCCGCGCAGAACGTGCACCTTGCCGAAGCGCTTGTGGATGTTGCCCACCTGGATAACCGTCATGGAGAGACCTCCGTGGGTCTGTGGCCCGTAGCCGGGCCGGGACGTCATCGGGGCGGACCGGATTCATCCGGACCGCCCCGCCGCGTTGCGCATCCGTGGCTCAGAGGTCGAGACCGAGCACGTCGTAGGCTTCGCGCACCATGTCGTATTCGTCGTCGGTGATGTCGTTGACAAACCTGGCGCCCAGGTACTTGGAGCGCTCCTGCCCTTCGTCGGTGTCCGGCTCGTCGGCTGCCGGCTGGACGAAGGCCTGGAAGAGCCGGTCCTCGTACTGCATGGCCGTCTCACCGATGGCCCGGATGCACTCCGCTCCCAGGGCGTCCCGTGCAACGAATACATCCCGCGGCATGGTGCCGCTATCGGCGATGATGTCGTACTCCAGGTCCGGGTCGTATTCCTCAATGATGTCCACGTCGCGGTAACCGATGGCGGCGGCGTCCACATCGCCGTTGACGAAGGTCTGCACCCGCGCGTCGCCGGCGTGGGTGTAGCGCACGTCATCGCCCAGGCTCAGGCCGGCGTCTTCGATCATCCAGCCCTGGGTGATGTGGTTCGTGGTGGAGCCCACGCTGCCGAACGCGAGGTGCTTGCCTTTCAGGTCTTCGATGCCTTCCAGGCCGAGGTCACTGTGGGCGACGATGTAGGCGCCATAGCCATCGCGCTCTAGGCCGAAGGCCGGCGAGACGTTGCCCGATACCGCCGTCATCACCACGTATTCGGACGGGCCGGCGAGAACCAGGTCGATGGAGTCGTAGCGCAGGGCGTTGGCCGCCGATGTGCGGTCGCTCAGCGGGAAGAACTCCATTTCCACACCGGTCAGTTCGCTGAACTCTTCGGCGAACGGCGCGAAGGCGCGGCGCAGTTCCTCGGCGCCTTCGATGCCGGTGTCCGCCAGCCGCAGCGGGCTGTCGCAGTATTCGGCCACGTCGTCGGCGGGGCTCGCCATGGCGAGGCCGGGGCTGGTCAGGGCGGCGGCGACGACCAGTGCTGTCACGTTTCGCATTGTCACTCTCCGAATCGGCTTTGGAATGAAAGTGGAACGAGAGGATGACGCTCCGGCGTTACATGAATCTTCAGTCGCCGTTACATGACGATGACAGCGCGGCCATCAGCCAACCGCCTCCAGGGGGCGCGGCCCGGGCGGCAGTTCTCTCCCTCGCCGGTGTGCCTGCCCCGTCAGCAGTGCCGTGAACCGGGCGCCGACGGTATCCCAGTCGAGCGTGTTGACCGTGCTTCTGGCCAGTGCGCCGAAGCGGTGACGCAGGGCGGTTTCCCGCGCCAGGAGAATGGACAGGGCCACGAACCGGTCGGCGTTGCCGAAGGGCGCTGAGACCCCGTTGGAGAACGGGGTAATGTGCTCCGCCGCCGCACCGTGATCGAAGGCGACCACCGGCAGGCCGCTGGCCATGGCTTCCAGCACCACGTTGCCGAAGGTGTCCGTGAGGCTGGGGAACAGGAACAGGTCGGCGGAGGCGTAGTGCTGTGCCAATGCCTCGCCGGACTGACTGCCGGTGAACACGAAATCGGGGTTCTCGGCCGCAAGCCGGGCCTTCAGGGGGCCGTCACCCACCAGCACGAAGCGGGCGGTGGGGCTGCTGCGCTGTATGGCCAGGAATGCACGCACTGCCAGTTCCAGGTTCTTCTCTGCCGCGATGCGGCCCACGTAGAGCACCACCGGCGAGCCGGGCAGCATGCCCCACTCCCGGCGCAGTCCCTGGTCGCGGCGTTGCGGGTGGAAAAGCTGGGTATCCACACCGCGGGCCAATACCTCGACGTCGCCGAAACCCGCCTCCTGCAGCTGGGCGGCGAGCTGGCGCGTGGGCGCCAGCGTCAGGCGCGTGCGGCGGTGGAAGCGGCGCAGGTAGCTGTCGACCAGCGGCGCCGCCAGTGCCAGCCCGTAGTGCTGTCCGTAGGCACTGAAATGGGTGTGGTAACCGGAGATGACGGGCAGACCGAGTCGCCTGGCAGCGCGCACGGCAGCCCAGCCGAGCGGCCCCTGGGTGGCCACGTAGATCACGTCGGGGCGGTGCCGGCCCCATTCGCCGACCAGCCTGCGCACGGCGGGCAGACCGAAACGCACCTCCGGGTAGCCGGGCAGCGGCAGGCCGGGGAGTGTCAGCAGCGAAAGACCGGCGGGCACGTCTTCCCGCCGCAGTGTCGGAGTGACCAGCTCCACCCGGTGGCCGTGCCGCTGCACGTAATCCACCAGCCTGCCGAGCGTCATGGCGACGCCGTTGGTCTCGGGGCGGTAAGTCTCCGTTACCAGTGCAATGCGCATGACGACCTCCCTGGGTGACGTCGGTTGAGAGCCTGCGCGAAGTGTCGGCCCGTCGCATTGCCCGGATGTGACAGCGCGGTCACGGTTCGGTGACAGTCTCCGTTGCGCACCCGCAACAGCCGTCGCATGTCACCAAACCGTCACCATCGCATCGGGAAACAGTCACATCCCCGCCTTATTGTTCCCCTCGCCGATGCACTTGCGGCCGCCGCAAGGCAGGGCCGACGACACGAAACAATTCCTTCGGAGGTAACCGTGAAAGCAACCAAACTGACAGCCCTCGGGATCGCAGCCGGCATGGGCATTGCCGGCGTTTCGCAGGCGTTCGCCTACCCGGACGTGGAGCCGCGCGGGCGGCTGCATATCGATGCGGGCTTCCATGATGAAGACAACGTCGACATGGACGACGGGTTCCTCAACCGGCGTGCGCGCCTCGGCCTCGGTGGTGATCTGGATGAATTGTGGGACTTCCGCATCGAGGCGGATTTCTCGGAAGAAGGAGTCAGTGCCGCCGACTTCCGCCTGCGCCGCTCCCTGAACGTGGGCCGCATCACCCTGGGCCAGACGAAGGTGCCCATGGGGCTGAACCAGCTCACCAGCTCCAACAGCATCACCTTCATCGAACGCGCGACCCCGCAGAACATCGTGCCGGACTCCCGCCGCATGGGTGTGTTCTACGATGTCTCCGAGGGCATGTTCACGTTCCAGTCGGCGCTCTACGGTCGCGCCATCGGCGATGATGAAGATGGCGACATGCCGCTGGGCGTGGCCGGCCGTTTCGTGGCCAGCCCGGAGCTGGGCGGTGGCCAGATCCTGCACCTGGGCGTCTCCGCCGCCTACGAGGATTTCGACTCCGACAGCGACTATCGCACGCTGGGCTTCAGTGATCGGCCGGAATCCCGGCCTGCCGGGGTGCGGCTGATCAACACCGGCGACATCGATGCCGACTCCACCACCAAGTACGGCCTGGAGCTCGCCTACATCGCCGGGCCGTTCTCGGCGGAAGCGGAGTACGTGAACGTGGACGTGGACCGCGACAACGGCAATGACGTGAGCTTCGACGGTTACCACGCCCAGGTCAGCTACGTGCTCACGGGCGAGTCCCGCAGCTACAGCAGCGGCGGCTTCGGCGGCATTACGCCGCAGGGGACCGGCGGTGCCTGGGAAGTGGCCGCGCGTTACAGCCACATGGATCTCAATGATCGCGACATCCGTGGTGGCGAGCAGGACAGCATCACCCTGGGGCTGAACTACTACCACAGCTCCAACCTGCGGTTCATGGGCAACGTCATCTTCACCGACGTCAAGGACAGCGACGCGGTCGCCGATCTGACCGGCAACGGTGTCGACGAAGACAGCCCCACGACCTTCCTCGCCCGCATGCAATACAACTTCTAAGCGGTCGGCACAAGTCCGCGCTTGCAGCCCCGGTCCTTGACCGGGGCTTTTTTTGTCACCGCGATCAGGCGATGCGCGCAGTGGCCTCGGTGGTTGCGTCAGATGCCGCCTCCTCGCTTCCCCGGTAGGCGTGCGTGGCGGCCTTCTCGAAAGCAACGGCCAGGTCCGTTCCCGGCTCATGTGGCAGGGCGTCGTGCACCTGCAGCAGTCGCTGGCCGTGGCGGCAGTTGATCCGCCAGCCGTGCCCTTCGAATACCTGCTGTTCCACCTGCACCGGCAGGGTGTTCAGGTTGCTCTCCTGGGACGCCTGCTGGGCCAGTCGGCAGCCCCGGGGCTGGAACATGATCCGGGTGGCATCGCCGGCGGCGAGGTTGTGATCGCGGCACAGGGCCCACAGGGTGTGTTGCCCGGTCTGCACCAGCGCCCAGTCGTCCTCGCGCCGCAGCACCCGGCCGTCCAGGGTGTTAGCGTAACCCACCAGTTCCGCCACCCATGGTGTTGCCGGCTTGCGGAAGAGTTCGCGGGTTTCGTCGATCTGGGCAATGCGCCCCGCCTGCATGACCACCACGCGCTGCCCCAGGGCCAGGGCCTCCTGCAGGTCGTGGGTGACGTACAGTGCCGTGGTGCCCAGCTCCCGGAGGAGCCGCGCCAGGTCGTCGCGCATCTGCTGCCGCAGCTGGGAGTCCAGGTTGGACAGCGGCTCGTCGAACAGCAGTACCCGCGGCTCGGTGGCCAGCGCCCGGGCGATGGCCACGCGCTGCTGCTGGCCGCCGGAGAGCTCACGCGGGTAGCGCTTTTCCATGCCGCCCAGGTCCACCAGTTCAAGCAGCTCCGTCACACGCTGATCGCGACGGCCGCGTGCGATACCCCGATACTTCATGCCGTACTGCAGGATCTGCTTGACGTTCATGTGTGGCCACAGTGCGAAATCCTGGAACACCATGTTCACCGGCCGGCGCTCCGGGGGCACTTCCAGGCCGTTGCCGTTGACCTTCTGGCCGGCGATGTGGATCTCGCCGCTGGTGGGCGTGTCCAGGCCGGCCAGCAGACGCAGCAGGGTAGACTTTCCGCAGCCGGACGGCCCCAGTACGGCCAGCGTCTCGCCGGTGGGAATCTCCAGGCTGACCCCGTCCAGGGCGCGAATGGCGCCGATGTGCCGGGTGAGATCGTGAATGGCGACTTCCGCCGTGTTGCTCGTCATTGTGAGCCTCCTGTCGCGAAGTACTGTCGGAAAAGGCGCTTCACCAGGAAGCGCGTGGTGACGATGATGCTGGCCGTGATCAGGCAGACGATCACGGTGGCCGCCGTGGCCCAGCCGTACTGCACCGTGCGGAAGTGTTCATCGATGATCACCGGGATCGTGGGGAAACCCGACGGCTGCAGCATGGTGGTGATGGCCAGGTCGAAGACGCTGGTGGCGAACACCGCCAGGCCTGCGGACAGCAGCCCGGCCAGGGTCAGCGGCATGAGGACCGTGCGGATGCGTGTCCACAGCCCGGCGCCCTGGAGCGAGGCGCTGTTCAGGAACGACTTGGGCACCTGCGCCACGTTGCCGAGTACCACGCGAACGGCGATGGGGATGGATGCGGCCGCCGAGCAGAGCACGATGACCCACGGCGTGTTGTAGACCTGGATGCCCCAGTCGGCCAGCCAGCGCTGGTTCCACCAGAGGATGTAGCCCACCGCCAGCACGATGCCCGGTACCGCCAGCGTGACCGTGGAGGTGATATCGATGAACCGGCGCAGCCGTGAACCGCTGTAGGCGAGCAGATAGGCCGCCAGAAAGCCTACGGCCAGGGCAATCAGTGCGGCGCCGAAGGCGATGCCGAACGAGTTCGCCATGGCGGGGAGCAGTACCGAGCCTTCGGAGAGCACCGCCCGGTAGTTCAGCAGGGTGAGATTCTCTAGGGTGAACCCGGCGCTGTAGCGCTGCAGGAAGGACACCGACAGGCTGGTGCCCAGGGGCGCGAAGATTGCCAGGCCCAGAAACGTGACGTTGAGCCCGGTGAGCAGCGGCCAGAAGCGCGGGCGCGGCCGGTCCACCGGGCGTGCGCCGCCGGTGAGGAAGTCGGCGCCGGCGTTGCGCAGCAGCCGGATCTGGATGGTGATGGCAATCGCCACCATGGCCACCAGGACCGATGCCAGCACCGCCGCCCCCTCGAACGAGACGGGCACCGTCTGGATCTCCTGGCGGATCACGTACGGGATCAGCGGGAACCGGAACACCGACAGGAACGCGGCCGGGAGGCCGAAGTCGCCCACGGTGTCCACGAACACCAGGATCGCGGCGGACAGCAGGGCGGGCAGCAGTAGCGGCAGCTTGATGGTGCGTACCACCTGGGCCGAGGTGGCACCCGCCAGGCGCGCGGCCTGCTCCAGGCTGCGCACGTTCCAGTGCAGGGCGGCGCTGAAGGCGAGGTAGGCCAGGGGGAAGTTCGCCAGGCTCATCACCATGACCAGGCCGGGCAGGGAGAAGATGAACTCGCCCAGCCAGGGCATGCCCATCTGGTGCGCGGTGCCGCCGCTGCGCCCGAACAGCACCCAGCCCTGGGCGATGATGAACGACGGCATCACCAGTACGAACCAGGCGGCGAAGTCGATCAGCCCGGCGGTGGGAAACCGGTAGGTGTGGCGCAGGTATGCCATGCCGGCACCGATAAGGGTGCCGATCACCATGGTGCCGAAGGACAGGTACAGGGAATTCTGTACCGCGGTGCGCCACAGGCGCCGCTCCCACAGATCGGTGAACAGGTCGAAATCGCCGAGATCGAAGATGCCCAGGTAGAGCTGCGGGTAGGCCAGGTGCAGCAGAATGGCCGCCAGCGGTAGGCCCACCAGCACCACCAGCGTGGCGGCAATGAACCAGCCCAGCAGGCTCTCGGGTTTCGGCAAACGGGCGATCACTCCCGTCAGCCGCGGTGTTCGGCGCGTATCGGTGCTGGCCGACATGGTGCGAATACTCCGGTAATGATGGGTCCGTCGGTACACGTTTTGTTGGCAGTTCTGGAACGCAAAGACGGGCGGAGCCCCGAGGACTCCACCCGTGTGCGTCAAGCTGGCGCGGTCAGAGACCGCGTTTCGGGGTCATTCACTGGGCCATGTCGCTGAACCAGCGCTTGATTTCTGCTTCCACCTCGCCGGCCCATTCGTAGTCGGTGAACTCGTACGGGGTCACCTGATCCAGGAACTGGTTCGGGGGTAGCAGGTCGTTGGGTTCGGCGCCCTCGATCAGCGGCACGAAGTACTTGTTGCGGTGCTCGATCTCGGTGAGGTACTGCTGGGTCTCGGCGGAGAGCATCCACTCGATGAAGGCCTTGGCGTCATCGGCTACTTCTGTATCCGCCGAGATACCGACCGCGCGGGCAGCGCCGGGGGTGCCTTCCTCGGGATAGACCACCTCGATGCGCTCGTCCTTTTCCACTTCGCCGTAGGTGTTGGGCTCTTCCAGGCCGGCGATCCAGATATCACCCGCGGCCAGGGCTTCGGCCACCGGGCTGTTGGAGCGGTACATGCGCACGCCGTTGTCGAAGACCTTCTCCCAGAACGCGTAGCCGGCATCCATGTCGTCCTCGAAGAACCAGGACACGTAGGGGTAGGCCGGGCCGCTGATGGCCGGATCCGGCATGCCCACGCGGCCCTCGAACTGCGGGTCGTGCAGGGCGTCCCAGCTGGTGACGTCTTCCGCGTCCACGTAGTCCGGGTTGTAGACGAGCAGAGCGGGGGCGTTCACCGTCACCGGCCACCAGGCGGTCTCCGGGTCCTGCTCGTAGATCTGGCGACCCATCTCGGTGTAGTTCGCGGCGGCCTCCGGCTGCCAGCCGTCATCCAGCAGCTGGCCGGTCTCGTAGAGCCGGTGCACGCTGCCGTGCCCCTGTACGTACACCACGTCCCACTGCGGGTTGGCGCGCTCGGCCTCGATGCGGGCCAGAATCTCGCCGCCGCTCATGTCGACGATCTGGGCTTCGATGCCCGTGTCTTCAGTGAAGCGCTCGGCGATGGCGTCGCCGTGGTCGTGCAGGTAGACGGTGAGGACGTCATCGCTGGGTTCGGGTTCATCGGCCACGGCGACGGCCGAGGCGCTCAGGCCGCTGGCGGCCAGCAGCAAGGTCAGGCGCCAGGAATTCAGACGGGGGCGGCGGTGCCACATGGGGAATCCTCCTGCTCGGAATGACGGTGTCGGATGGATTGCGCCGCATCCTTGCCGTTGCGCAGGCCGTCTACCTTGGAAAAAATTCGTGAACCAGGCGTTAATTCCGTGTGACCGTTTGATGACTCATCAGCGCTTCTGTCATACCCCTGCAATCTCTTTCCCGTTCACTAGGGGTCATGAAAACGGTCCACCGAACGCAGGACCGTTAACGGAGGCGTCATGGCAACGTTCATGCAGTGCAAGGGGCTCACGAAGGAGTTCGCCGGTCAGCGGGTGCTGGACGGGATCGATCTGAAGGTGAATCAGGGCGAGTGTGTCGTGTTGCTGGGGCCGTCCGGCTGCGGCAAGTCCACCCTGTTGAACGTGATCACGGGCATGCTGGCCGCTGACTCGGGAACGCTGGCGTGCCGCGGGCGCACGCTCGACGACCCTGCCAACGGCATCCATGTGGCCATGCGCGAGCGCGGGTTCTCCATGGTGTTTCAGGACTTCAGCCTGTGGCCGCACATGACCGTGTCGGAGAATGTCGCCTTCGGGTTGCGCATGCAGCGGGTCAATGCGCCTCGCCGCGCCCGACGCGTGCAGGAGGTGCTCGACCAGGTCCAGATGGGCGCCTTCCGCAACCGTCGCCCGGACCAGCTCTCCGGCGGACAGCAGCAGCGGGTGGCCATTGCGCGGGCCCTGGCCGTGCAGCCGGACCTCATGCTGCTCGACGAGCCCCTTTCGGCGCTGGATGCCCGTCTGCGCGAAGACCTCAAGCATGAACTGGCGCGCCTGCTTCGGGAGACGGGGCTCACCGCCGTGTATGTCACCCACGATCAGGCCGAAGCGTTCACGCTGGCTGACCAGGTGGCGGTGATGAACCGCGGGCGCATCGAGCAGTGCGGGACGCCGGAGGTGATCTACAACGAACCGCGGACGCAGTTCGTCGCCGAGTTCCTCGGTGCGAGCAACCTGATGCCCTACCGCCGCAACGGCAGCAGTATCGTGATCGACGATGGCGTGCTGGATCTTCCGGGCAACGGGGCGCTGGCGGCGGAGTCGGGGCAGTGCCTGGTGCGCCGCGAAGCGATCTGCATTTCCTCGGAGCGGTGTTGCAGCGGTGACGACCTGGTGGAGCTGCCGGCAACGTGCGAGCAGACCAATTTCCTCGGGGATCGGCATGAGGCGTTCGCCACCTTGCCGAACGGGCGACTGATCCGCGGTTTCGCCGATGGCGCCGTGCATCGCGGCGGGGCGGTGCACGTGCGCTTCCCGGCAAGCGCCATGCGGTTCCTATCGGATTGATGGGCCTGCTTTCCCGGACACTCCCGGCCCTGCTGCCGCTGGTGCTTGGCCTCGTGGCCGGCTGTGTTGGTGATGACGGCGACGGTGACGCGCTGGTTGTTTATTCCGCCGGGCCGCGACCGCTGGCAGAAGCCGTTATCGATGACTTCGTCCGGGAGACGGGAGTGACCGTCGAGTTCTTCGGTGCCACCACGGGGCAGGTGATGGCCCGTCTGGAGGCCGAACGGTATCGCCCTCGCGCCGACGTGGTGATCTTCGCCAGCGAGGTTGCCGCCGAGGCGCTGAAAGCCGATGACCGGCTGTTACGCTATCCGGACCCGGACTGGGTGGATGCGACGGAGGCGGGCTGGCACGACCCCGATAGCTACTACTATGCCACCTCCGCCGCGCTGGTGGGGATGGCCGCCCGGGAAGACAGGCATCAGGATGGCCTGGACTGGGCCACGGTGTTCGACGGAGACTTCCAGGGCCGTGTGACCATGCCGTCACCGTCGCGTTCCGGTTCGGCGGCGGACTTCGTGGTTGCGTATGCGCTCTCCGAGGACGCCATGTGGGCTGACTTTCTCGGTCTGCGTCGAAGTGGCCTCGATTTCGCGGCCGCCAACAGCCAGGCGATCAGCGGGCTGCTGGTGGGAACCTACGACCTGATACTGGGCGCCGTGGATTATCTCATCTACCGCCAGATCGCCGATGGCGCCCCGGTGGTCATGCATTACCCGCCCTCCGGCTCCGCCATGGTCCGTCGGCCCATTGCCATAATGGCTGGCACCGGAGCGCCCGATGCGGCCCGGGCCTTTGTGGATTTCTATTTCACCGAACCCGTGCAGCGGCGTGTGGCCGACGAGCACCTGCTTCCGGCGCGACGCGACACGGAGCCGTCCTCGACCCGGGGGACGCGGGAGCTGCCGCCGCTGTTCCAGGACGACGTGGAAGCGGCACTGGCCAGCCAGAACCGCGTCCTGCGCCGTTTTCAGATCGAGATCGAACGCGCCGAGGTGGTGCGCGGCGATGACTGATCAGGCCGGTTTCCGGGCATGCTGATGGTGTACCTGAGGGCCCGGTTGCCGCTGCTGCTGTGTCTGCTGTTGCTGGCGGTCGCGGCAGGGTATCCACTGGCGGTCCTTTTCGCCCAGAGTGTCTTTCCGGATATTCTCGGTGGGTCGCTGGACGGCTTCGGCGAAGCCTACCGCCGTATACTGGAGACCCCCGAGCTGCCGGCCATGATCCGGACATCCCTGGCCTGGGCCGGGGCGGTCACGGTGGTGAGCTGGGTGTTCGGCATTCCCTGCGGCTACCTCCTGGCCCGCACGGATCTGCCCGGCAAGCTCTGGGCGCGGCTCTCCCTGCTGGTGCCCATCATGACACCGCCGTATATCGCCGCGCTGTCCTACATCCTGGTGATGCAGGAAGGGGGGTTCGCCGACGGGCTGATCGGCGGCTTGCCGGAGTGGCTGCGGCTGTGGTTCTTCTCCTTCTGGGGCGTCACCCTGGTCATGGCCCTGGCCTCGTTCGGCTACGTGGCGCTGGCGGTGGAAGCGACCCTCGGATCATTGCCGAGGCGGCTCGAGGATGCGGCAACCCTGTTCGGTGCGGGCTGGGTCCAGCGCATGCGTTACGTCCTGCTGCCGCTGCTGCTCCCCGCCGTCTTCAACTCCGGTCTGCTGGTGTTTCTGGAGGCGCTATCGAACTTCGGCGTGCCTGCCGTGCTCGGCACGCGCTCGAATCTGCCCCTGCTGCCAGCGGAGATCTTCTATCTGATCACGAGCTGGCCGGCGGACTTTGCCCTGGCAACGTCGCTGTCGAGTCTGTTGTGTCTGTTCGCACTGGTGTGCATGTACGGCAGTCGCTGGCTGGCGCGCCTGCTCGGCGGCGGTGCCTTCCGGCCCGGCGAGGGGGCGTTGCAACCCCTGGGCCGTTGGGGGAAATGGGCGGGGTGGGCGTTCATCGGCGGACTGTTTTTGCTGAGTTCCGTGCTGCCCTACGTCGCCATGGTGCTCACCAGTCTCGTGGACTCCTGGGCCGAGGCGGAGCTGACGTTCACCCTTCGGCACTACTGGGCCCTGTTCGAACCGGGATCGCGTGGGTTGCAGGCGTTGCTGACCAGTCTCGGGCTCAGCCTGGCCGCCGCGACGATCTGTGTACTGGTCGGTGGGTACATTGCCTACGTCAACGTGCGTTCCGCGGGGCCACTGCAGCGCGTGCTGGACGGCATCGCGCTGCTGCCCCGCGTGATCCCGAAGATCGTGATGGCCGTGGCGCTCATCCTGGCCTGGAACGCCCCGTGGGTGCCAGTCGACCTCTACAACACCGTCTGGATGCTGTTGCTCGCTTACGTGGTGATCTACATCACCGACGCGCTCAACTACGCCAATGCCAGTCTGCAGCGCATGGGCGAGAACCTGGAGCATGCCGCGTCAATGCTGGGCGCAGGCCGCGCCACGGTGTTCACGCGCATCGTACTGCCGCGTCTGCGCCCGGCCCTGCTGGCCGCCTGGCTCACCACGTTCATCGTTTGCATGCGCGAACTGGTGGCTTCGATCCTGCTCCTGCCTCCGGGCGTTGATACCACGGCAACGTTCATCTTCAACCAGTTCGAGCAGGGGGAAATCGCCATTGCCATGGCCATGGCGACGGTGACCATACTGCTCAGCACCGTGGTTCTGGTGGTATTCCAGTTGCGACGGCGCGGCTGAGCGGCGTCACCGGGCCGTCACGGACGTGTCATGCCAACCTCACGGTCGTGTCATGCGCTCCCCCTAAGCTACCCCTGTTGCTCGTGGCAGACAGTCTGTCGCGTTGCGGCAACAGCTGAGCACCGGACGCTCCAGGGGCTCGATTGCCACTGATCCCGCTGTCCGGAGGGTGACCGCATCCTCCCCGCGAACGACCTACATATCAATTACCCGGGGGTAACGCATGTCCGACAGTAAAACCACATGGGGCGCTGCGCCGGCGCTCGCCATCGCCGCGGTGCTGGCCGCACCACTGGCACACGCCGACACCGGCGCGCAGCGATTCGCCGGTCTTGATTACGAGCCGATGATGGACGTGAGCGATGATCCCGTCCGCACCCGCGTCAACAAGTTCCGCGTCGAGACGGAAGACGGCAAACACCGCTTCGGTATTCGCGGCCGGCTCATGACCGACTACGCCTTCGTGCAGGATCCTTTTACCTCGACGGATGACGAGGACGCCGACGACGGAGATCTCGCCCGTTACGGCACGATCATCCGTCGCGCCCGGCTCGGTGCTCTGGGGGTGATGTACGACAATTGGGAATGGCAGCTGGAAGTGGATTTCCGGGACGACGAGGTTCGTTTTGCCAACGCCTACATGGCCTACCTCTTCGACAATGGCCGGTTGGCCGTCGGCCACTTCAAGGAGCCTTTCAGCCTTGAGAGCTCCACCAGCTCACGGCGGATCAGCTTCATTGAACGGGCCGCGCCGGTTGACGCCTACCGGCCAAGCCGGCAGATCGGGTTGATGTACGAGACCCTGGTTCCGGATTACTACGCCGCGATCGGTGCGTTCGGCGGTGATGGTGTTGCCAGGGATCGTGACGTGACCGAGGGCTACAGTCTTGCGGCCCGCGCTTCGTTTGCCCCGGTGTTTGATGCCGAGCAGGACCTCTGGAGCCACCTCGGTGTGTCTGCCAACTACCGCGCCAACGCGTACGAGTGGGACCGCAGCGGCGGTGACCAGAAAGAGTACGAGTCGGTCCGCATGCGCACGCGCCTCGGCACACGGGCAGTGGATGGTCGCATGATCGGCGAGAACGACATGGAGAACGTCAAGGACTTCACCACCGTTGCCCTGGAAGGCGGATTCGGCGTCGGGCCGTTCTCGGTGCAGGGCGAGTACATCAGGCAGGACCTCAACCGGGACTCCAACTCGGAAGATTTCGTTGATGAAGACGTGACCAGCATGACCTCGGAAGGGTACTACGTGCAGACCAGTTACTTCCTGACGGGTGAGACACGGAACTATCGCCCGTTCAGCGGTGATTTCGGTGCCACCCGGATACAGTCGCCCCTGAGCGCGGGCGGCCGGGGAGCCTGGGAGGTACTGGCACGCTTCGCGACGGCCGACTCCTATGAGCACCATAACCGCGAGGATCGCCAGAAGCTGGATCACTACACGCTGGGTCTCAACTGGTATCCGGAAGACGATATCGTCCTCAAGCTCAACGTCATGTATGTGGATGCGCAGCGTGGCGAGGACGGATTCGGCGACGGACGCAAGGACTGGGACAGCATGGTGTACGCGGCCCGCTTCCAGTTCGAGTTCTGACCCGAAAACGAGCTTCTCCTCCAGCCAGAGCTTGACCCCGCTTATGCGGGGTCTTTTCTTTGCCGCTAGCTGAAACGCCCGCAGCTGCGCAGGGCAGTGAGGCTGGGCGTCTGCGAGACGACCATGAACCAGCCGCGGCGGCCGTCTTCCAGTTCCAGCAGGGCGTGGCGGCGGTGGCCCAGACCCTTGATCTTCGTGGCCACCGAGGGGATGTAGGCGAGCCAGCCGTTCGCGCGGGACGAACTCTGATGTCGCAGTACGATCTGGTCGCTGCTCAGCACCGTACGCCCTTCGCAGATCAGTCGTCCTTCTCCGGTTTCCCAATGCATCGCTGAATACTCCCGAGCCGAAAGGTCGGTGCATTCTCGCGATGCCGTAAAACAGGATGCTGACGGGATGGCGACAATGGCGTGACAGATGCGCCGCTGCGGCCGGGGAGCCGTCACACAACTGCCTCGGTTCTGCAACGTCCACTTCAACAGTACAGGCCACACTCCTGGCAACATCAGTCGAGAGAGTGGATGAACCATGACGCGTGCTGAACCCATGAAACCGGTTCGATACCGGAGCATTTTCATCTCCGATGCGCATCTGGGATTTCGTGGCGCACGGGCGGACTACCTGCTGGAGTTCCTGGACGCGACCGAATCGGATTACCTCTACCTGGTCGGCGATATGGTCGATGTCTGGGAAATGCGCAAGCGGGTCTACTGGCCGCGGGAGCACCACCTGGTGATCAAGCGGATCATGGAGAAGGTGTGGGCCGGCACCCGGGTGGTCTACCTGCCGGGCAATCACGACGAGGCCCTGCGCGATTACAACGACAGTGTCATCGACAATTTCTCCATGGCGGATCAGGTCATCCACACCACGGCGGATGGTCGCAGGCTGCTGGTGTTGCACGGTGACCAGTTCGACACGGTGGTGAAGTGCTCCCGGGCCGTCGCCATGCTGGGCAGCCGCTGTTACGGCCTGTTGATACGGGCCAACCACTGGGTGCACCTGGTGCGGCGGCTGTTCGGGTTTCCCTACTGGTCGCTTGCGGCGCACGTGAAACACCGGGTGAAGAACGCTGTCACCTACATTTCGAACTTCGAGGACATGGTCGCCTGGGAGGCCAGCCGGCAGGACGTGGACGGTGTCGTCTGCGGTCACATCCACCACGCCGAGGTGCGTGATGTGGACGGCGTGCTCTACTGCAACGATGGCGACTGGGTGGAGAGCTGCACGGCGCTGGTCGAGCACCACGACGGGTCCCTGGAGCTGCTGTGGTGGGCCGAATGCCGGGATGCCTGGGGCTATAACGAGGCAGCGGCCCCGGCGGCCGACAGCCGGGCCGCCTGAGTGGTGGACCTGAAGGTCCACCCTTGTACCTTTATCCTTGTGGTCAGGGAGACCACACCCTGATGCCGGGCGAGCAGGAGTCCACCCGAAGGGCAATTGACCCTGTGCAGTAGATTCAGGC
>SLBZ01000068.1 GCA_007126095.1 Aquisalimonas sp. | reverse complement strand
CTGGACCAGTAGGTGGTCGGCACCATGAACACCCAGTCCATCACGCGGCCGTCGGCGGCGTCGGCACGGCCGTAACCCATGGAGTGCACGATGATGTTGTCGTCCTTGGCACGCGGGATGAGCGCGTAGGTGATGCCCGTGGACAGCGGCGCCACCACGGTGGCCCCATTGCCGCGATCCTTGAGCCGCTCGTAGCACTCCACGCCGCGGTCGTTGGCGTAGGCGGTTTCACACTCCTCCATGCGGATGCGCACACCGTTGATGCCGCCGTCGCGTTCGTTGATGAGCCGCACGTAGTCCGCGAAGCCATCGGCGAACCCGACGCCACTCGGCGCGAACGGGCCGGTGCGATACACCAGGCTGGGCAGATACTGTTCTTCGGCCTGCGCCTGGGCCGCGAACAGGCTGGTCATGCCTATGATCGCCCCCAGACCGACCGCACTCAGCTTACCGGTCACTGATTTTTTCATTGCTTTCTCCTCCATACGGGCTCAGGACCCGTCTGACACTCCGGATGCCACAACCCGATGGCCGTGGTCATACCCTCCAGAAGCCTGTATCGGCCTGGCCTTCCCGTCTAGTACGGGAAGGGCCACAGCCGCAGTTTCTGCTTCGCGATACTCCACAACCGTGCCAGCCCGTGGGGCTCGACGATGAGGAAGAAGATGATCAGCGAACCGAAGATGAAGATCTCGATATAGCTGATCATTGCCGTACCCAATGGCAACCCGATGGCGCTGGGCACGGTGTTCAGAATGATCGGCACGATCACGACGAAGGCCGCCCCCAGGAAGCTCCCGAGAATCGAGCCGAGGCCGCCAATGATGACCATGAACAGCACGTCGAAGGAGGTGTAGATGTCGAACGCCTCCGCCTCGAGCTGACCCAGGTAGAGATAGGCCCAGAGCACCCCGGCGATGCCGACAATGAAGGAGCTCACCGCGAACGCCTTCAGCTTCGTGGGCATGGGCCGGATGCCGATGATCTCCGCCGCCACGTCCATGTCGCGTATGGCCATCCATTTTCGCCCTGTGGCACTACGCACTAGATTCTTGGCCGCCAGGGCGATGATGATCACCACCGCCAGGGCGAACAGGTAGCGGTCCACAGGGGTGTCGATGCGCCAGCCGAGGATCTCGATGGTCTGGGCCGAGATGACACCCGTGGGGCTGTAACCCACGAACCAGGGCCGCTGCAGCAACCAGATCAGGAAGAACTGGGCCGCCAGCGTCGTCACCGCCAGATAGAACCCCTTGATCCGCAGCGCCGGCAGGCCGAAGAGCACCCCCGTGCCGGCGGCGATGAGTCCCGCCAGGACGAAGGCCACCAGCGGCGGCATCTCCGGGATGCGTGCCAGCAGGTTCCAGGCCGCGAATGCACCCACCGCCATGAACCCGCCCGTACCGAGCGAGATCTGACCGCAGTAGCCAACCAGAATATTGAGGCCGATCGCCGCCACCGAGTAGATCAGGAAGGGCAGCAGCAGCGCCTGGATCACATAGTTGGAGACCAGGAACGGAATAGCGATGGCCACGAGGATGACCAGGGCCAGAAAGATCTGGTCCTGCCGGATGGGCAGCATGGCCTGGTCGGCGGCGTACGTCGTTTTGAACTGTCCGGATTCGCGATAAAGCATGGATCAGATCCTTTCGATGATCTTTTCGCCAAACATGCCTTCCGGCCGATACACCATGAACGCCATGGCAATCACGTAGGCAAACCAGTTGTCGATGCCGCCGCCGATGATCGGCCCGAGGTAGACCTCGGCCATGGCCTCGCCGGCGCCGATGATCAGGCCGGCGATGATGGCGCCGTGGATGGACGTGAGCCCACCCAGCAGCAGCACCGGCAACGCCTTGAAGGCCACGTCGACCATGACCGGCTGCACGCCGAGGTTGCCACCCCAGACGACACCCGCCACCACGGCCACGAACCCGGCAATGGCCCAGACCACCACCCAGACGGTACTCAGGCGAATCCCCACCGCCTGTGCGGCCTGGTGATCATCCGCCACGGCCCGGAGCACCCGCCCCATGCGCGTGCGCTGCGCAAACACCGCCAGCATGAGCACCAGGACGATGGCGATGGCGCCGGCGACCAGGTCGTAGCTCTGGAAGAGCATGTCGCCAACGAAGATCGGATCCTGCGGGATGCCCACGTCCAGGGAACGGGAACGGCTGCCCCAGATGATTTCGGCAAACCCGATCAGGGCGAAGAAGATACCGATCGTGGACATGAACATGATGATCGGTTCCTGGTTGACCAGGGGCCGTAGCACCACTCGTTCGATAATCCAGGCGACACCGACCATCAACACGATGGTGATGGGAATGGCCAGCCAGAACGGCACACCGTAGCGCTGATTCATGCCGGCGATGAACATCGCCGCGAACAGCACCATGGCAGCCTGAGCGAAGTTGAAGATACCGGACGCCTTGAAGATCAGGACGAACCCGAGCGCCACGAGCGAATACATCATCCCGGCCAGCAGACCGCCGATCAGGACTTCAATGAAGAACGACAATTCCATCGGCATGGTCAGGCCTCCTGTTCCTGGCTGGTTCCCAGGTACGCTTCGATCACACGCGGGTTGGAGCTGACCTCTTCAGGTCCACCTTCACCGATTTTCTCGCCATGATCGAGAACGACGATGTGATCCGACAGATCCATGACCACGGCCATATCGTGCTCGATCAGGCAGATGGTCATCCCGAATTCGTCGTTCACATCCAGAATGAACCGGGCCATGTCCTGCTTTTCCTCCAGGTTCATGCCCGCCATGGGCTCATCCAGGAGCAGGAGCTCCGGCTCCGCGGCGAGGGCCCTCCCCAGCTCGACCCGCTTCTGCAGCCCGTAGGGCAGCGTGCCCACAGGCGTCTTGCGGTAGGCCTGGATCTCCAGGAAGTCGATGATCTCTTCGCAGAAGCGGCGGTGCTCCATCTCCTCCCGCTGTGCCCGACCAAGCCACAGGGCGTTCTCCAGCAGGGTCGCCTTCGTCTTCAGGTGACGGCCGGTCATGATGTTGTCCAGGGTGCTCATGCCCTTGAACAGGGCGATGTTCTGGAACGTCCGCGCAATCCCCTGGTTGGCCGCCTCGTAAGGGCGCATCTGCCGGCGCGGCCTGCCCTTGTAGGTAATGGTGCCACTGTTGGGGTGGTAGAAGCCGTTGATGCAGTTCAGCATCGACGACTTGCCGGCGCCGTTGGGCCCGATGATGGAGAAGATCTGTTTACGCTTGACCTCGAAGCTGACGTCCCGGAGTGCGCGGACACCGCCGAAGGCCAGCGATACGTTCTCCACCTTGAGCAGCGACTCCCCCGCCTGGCCCCTGTGGGCCTTGAGTTGTGCTTGTGCTGTTGCCATGGGCCTATCCCGCCTTGCTCATGTGCTGGAAGGTTTTGGCGTCACTGATGCGCAGGGTTGCTTCCAGCACACCGGTACTGCCGTCCTCGTAGGTGACGGGTGCCTTCACATGCACGCTGTCGTCACCGTTGTAGAGCGCGTCGATCAGCGTCTGATAGCGCTCGTTGATGATGCGTCGGCGCACCTTGCGGGTCCGCGTGATCTCGCCATCATCCGGATCCAGTTCCTTGTGCAGGATGAGGAAGCGCGACACCTGGATGGGCACCAGCTCCGGGTCCGAAGCCAGATCCTGGTTGACCGCCTCCACTTCTTCCTTGATGAGCTCGTAGACCTCCGGCCGGCCCGCCAGGTCGACGTAACCGGTAAACGCGATGTTCTTGCGCTCGGCCCAGTTGCTCAGCGCCTCGAAATCGATGTTGATGAAGGCCATCACGGAGTCGCGCTCGTGGCCGAATGCGACCGCTTCCATGATGTGCGGGTGGAACTTGAGCTTGTTCTCCACGTACTTCGGACTGAACATGGTGCCGTCATTCAGGCGACCCACATCCTTGGCGCGATCGATGATGCGCAGATGGCCATCCGGGGTGAACATGCCGGCATCGCCACTCTTCACCCAGCCATCCGGCGTCTTGGTCTTCTCGGTTTCCTCATCGTTCTTGTAGTAGCCCATGAACACGCCCGGGCTGCGATAGAGGACCTCGCCGTTGGCGTCCAGATCGATCTCCACGCCCTCTCCCGGCGGCCCCACCGTGTCGGGGCGCACGTCATCGTCCTTCTGCAGGCAGAGGTACACCGAGCACTCCGTCTGCCCGTAGAGCTGCTTGAGGTTGATGCCGATGGAGCGGAAGAAATCGAAGATGTCCGGGCCGATGGCCTCACCGGCGGTGTAGGCGACCCGGATGCGCGAGAAGCCCATGACGTTGCGCAGCGGCCCGTAGACCAGCAGGTTGCCGATGGCGTAATTGATTCGGTCCAGCGTGGACACCGGCTTGCCTTCGAGAATGTCGACACCCACGCGGCGCGCCAGCCCGAGGTAGTAGTGGAACATGCGGCGCTTGATGGCGCTGGCATCTTCCATGCGCACCATGACGCTGGTAATCAGGTTTTCCCAGGTCCGCGGCGGCGCGAAGAAGTACGTCGGGCCGATCTCGCGCAGGTCCGACATGACCGTATCCGGCGATTCCGGGCAGTTCAGGCAGTAACCGGCCAGGAACCCCTGGCAGTACGTGAGGAAGTGATCCCCCACCCACGCCATGGGCAGGTAGGCCAGGCTCTCGTCGGCTTCGGTGATATTGTCGAAGGCAACCGCATACTCGGCGGACTTGAGCAGGTTGTCATAGCTCAGCATCACACCCTTGGGGCGGCCGGTGGTGCCCGACGTGTAGACGATCACCGAGAGGTCTTCGCCCTTGCCCTGGGCCGCCTCGGTTTCAAAGAACCCCTGGTTGGCGCGGGCATATTCACGGCCGCGTTCCTGGACCTGCTCCAGCGACTGCAGCCCCGGCTCGTCGTAATTGTGCAGACCGCGGCCATCTTCGTAGATGATCGCTTCGATGCCGGGCAAATCACCCCGCACCGAGAGGACCTTGTCCACCTGTTCCTGGTCCTCGGCAAAGACGAAACGCACATCACCGTGGTCGAGCACGTACTGCATCTCGTCGGCGGCCGAGTCCTGGTAGACCGGCACCGGCACCGCACCGATCGCCTGGGACGCGGCGAATCCCCAGTAAAGCTGGGGCCGGTTGTTGCCGATGATGGCGATCTTGTCGCCCCGGCCGGCACCCAGCGCCTTGAACCCACCCGCGAGCGCCTCGACCTCGTCGCGCACGTCACCCCAGGACCACGTCTGCCAGATACCGAGATCCTTTTCACGCATGGCCGCCCGCTTCGGGCGCTCCTGCGCGTTCCGGATCAGAAGTTTGGGGAACGTGTCGTTCCGGTTCCTACTGTTTTCCGCCATACCATATGCCCCTTGCAAGCATCACCGCATACGGCCCGACAGCCACTCACGCAGCTTACGGGTCAGCCGTGCCGAACAACGCGGAAGGAAAATGAACGGAAAGCGGATGGGCTTACGGGCCCGGCCATGGAAACGGGACGGACGGCGTCGGAAACGACGTGCCTCATCGCGAACTCTCCTCCTGTTTATGCAGTCGATTATTATTTATTGACTGCATTTATAATCATTATTACGCCCTCAGATTACTCACTCTGATGGCAAATGCAAGCGCTCGATTTCACAGTGTCGGATAATGACACATCACGCCCTTCCGGGGCCGTGTGCCGGATCGGTGAGGGGTGGGAAACGCAACGGGCAGGCAGGTTCCGGACCGGGTCGGCGGGCCCGTCAGGACGCTAGCGCCGCCTCGATACACGCCCGCCCCAGGGGGCTCCGTGCGTCCCCCAGTTCCTCGGCGATGGAGTAGTGATCGTGGTCGCCGAGCACCTCCAGACTAGCCCGCGACCCCGCCTTGCTTACGGCCGTGTGGAAGTCCCTGGACTGCTGGATCCAGGACGCGGTCTCGCCGCCGCCCACGTAGAGCGCCAGGGGCAGGTCCGTGTGCGGGAGGTGGTGCATCGGGCTCAGCGCCTCCGCGGTCGCGGCATCGAGCCCGATGTCGGCGTTGACGGTGGTGTGGCGGACCGGTGCCAGATCGAACAACCCGCTGACCAGCACCGCGCGACGCACCAGCCCCGGCGCAACCGGGGCGTCGAAATCCGGCGCATGGGCCATGGCCAGCAGATGGGCGCCGGCAGAGTGCCCCGATGCGGTCAGCCGCGTCATGTCGCCGTAGTCACCGCCGTGGTCGCGGAGCCAGTGGAAACAGGCAGTGGTCTCGCGCACGAGCGTCGCGAGATCCGCATGGGGGCACAGACTGTAGTTGGGCAGTACCAGCGTGACACCGGCCTCCAGGAACGCCGGCGCCATGAAGCTGTAGTCCGCCTTGTCCCGGCCACGCCAGTAGCCCCCGTGCAGGAACACGTGCACCGGCGCATCGGGGCCGGCCGGGAAGATGTCACAAGTATTCAGCGGCCGCTCACCGTAGGCCACGTCGTAGACGCCGTCGACACAGGCCCGCGCCCGCTCGCTGGCCCGGGCGGCCCGCTCCACGTAGGCGGCCACGTCGGGCACGTGCATGTGCGGGTTGTACTCGTACTCGATGGCATCATCCACGCCCGTCACCCGCCCTGCCGTGCCAGGGATTCCCTGGCGAGGCCCGCCAGCAGGCGGATACCGTCCGGGATGATGCGGTCGTTGAAGTCGAACTGCTGGCTGTGCAGCCCGTGGGTGTGGGTCTCGTCACCGGCGCCGACGTGGATGTAGGCACCCCGACAGGCCTCGAGCATGAAGGCGAAATCCTCGCTGCCCATGCTGGGCTGGTGGTTGGGCTGCAGGGCGTCATCGCCGAAACTGTCACGGATGACGGCGATCCCGGCTTCCGTGGCCTCGGGATGATTCACGGTAACCGCGAAGGTGTCGTCGATGGCCAGTTCGATGCGCGCGCCGTAATACTGCTCCAGGCTGGCGCACAGCGCCCGCAGCGAGGAACGCAGGCGCTCGGCGGTGGCGCGGTCCAGGAAACGCATGGTGCCGGCAAGCGTCGCCGTGTGCGGAATGACGTTGAAACCGGCGAGACTGCCGCTCTGGATGGCACAGATGCTCAGCACCGCCGGGCTCAGGGGGTCGATCTCCCGGGAGACGATGGTGTGCGCCTTCTGGATCAGCTCGGCGGCGATCCGCACCGGGTCGATGCAGCCGTGCGGATTCATGCCGCCGTGACCGCCCTGGCCGTGGATGGTGATGTCGACACGGTCACCGCCGGCCATGATCGGGCCCGGTATGATGCCGAACCGGCCCAGAGGCAGCCCCGGTGCGTTGTGCAGCCCGTAGATTTCGCCCATGGGGAAGCGGCTGAACAGGCCGTCGCCGACCATCGCCTTGCCGCCGCCGACACCCTCCTCCGCCGGCTGGAAAACAAAGTAGACCGTGCCGTCGAAGTCGTTGTACCGCTGCAGGTGCTCGATGGCCCCGAGCAGCATGGTGGTGTGCCCGTCGTGGCCGCAGGCGTGCATGCACCCGGGATTGCGCGAGGCGTACTCCACGCCGCTGTGCTCCTCCAGCGGCAAGGCGTCCATGTCCGCGCGCAGGCCCACGCTGCCGGCGCCGGCGCCACGGGCGCCCTGCAGCCAGGCCACGACGCCGGTGCCGGCGAGCCCGGTGACGTAGTCCACGCCCAGGGCGTCCAGTTGCTCGCACACCCGGCGCGACGTCTCCTGCTCCTGAAAGCCGAGCTCGGGCCAGCGGTGCAGCTCGCGACGGAACGCGACGAGTCGCTCCAGTGTGTCGGCCGGGATCTCCATCGGTCTTACCTCCAGATGCACGGCCCGCTGCGCATCAGCGCAGGAGCATGTTCGTGCTGTCGATGAGAATGCTCGGGAACATCAGGAACACCAGGCCGCACGCCAGCATCAGCACCACGTAAGGGGCGACGCTGCGGTAGAGATCCAGGATCGGCGTATCCGGGCTCAGACTCTTCAGGTAGAAGATGTTGTACCCGAACGGCGGCGTGATGTAGCCGATGCACAGGTTCAGCTGGAAGATGATCGCGAACCACAGCGGATCGAAATCCAGCATGAGCACCACCGGGAAGAAGATCGGCATCACCAGCAGGATGATCCCGATGGGATCCAGGAACATGCCGAGGATCAACGCGAACAGCTGCATCAGCAGGATCAGCGTCCACGGATCCACATCGATGCCCAGCAGCACCCGCTGCATGAAGTCGATGCCGCCCGCCCCGGAATACACGGACACGAACGACGCCGCGCCGAAGACGATCCAGATCACCATCCCGGTTGTGGACGCAGTGGAGTAACTGACCTCGCGGATGAACTTGAGGTTGATCTCCCGCCGCAGCCCCACGGCAATCACCACCGCCAACGCACCCACGGCCGCCGCCTCGGTGGGCGTCGCCAGCCCCATGAAGATGGACGTCAGCACCACGACGATGATCATCAGCGGCGCGACCACCGAGCGCAGCGCCTTCACCTTGTCGCGGATGGGCACACTCTCGCCGGTGGACGGTGCCAGCTCCGGCCGCATCCAGGAGCGGATGGCCACGTACGCCAGCAGCACGAACAGAATGATCACCCCAGCCACGAGCCCGCCCATGAACAGTCGGCCCACCGACATGCCGGTGGTCATGCCGATGACGATCAGGGTGATGGACGGCGGGATAAGAATCCCCAGTGTGCCGGCCGCACCGATGGTGCCGAGCACAAAGCTGCGGTCGTACCCGTGGCGGTCCATGGCGGGCATGCCCACCATGCCGGTGGTGAGCGTGGACGCCGCACAGCTCCCGGTCATGGCCGACAGCACCGAGGCGAACCCGGTGGTGCCCATGAGCAGGCCGCCGTTCACCCGACCCGACCAGAGGTAGAAGGCGCGGTAGAGATCGGCGGAGATCTGGGAGCGCCCCAGGGCAACCCCCATGAAGATAAACAGCGGGATCGCCGCCAGCAGCACGGACCACATGCTGCCGAACACTGCGGAGATCATCGAGAACAGCCCCATGGGCCCGCTGAGAATCAGGGTGAAGACGACGGCAATGCCGCCCAGGGCAAAGGACAACGACACCCCCAGCATGATCAGGACCAGAAGGGATCCGAACATGCCAATGGTCAGTAACTCAGGACTCATACAATGCCTCGGCGCTTGACATCAACATCGGGACGGACCATCAGCACGGCGGACCGGATGAACTCCACAACGCCCTGGACGGTAATCATGGCCACCCCCAGGAACAGAGCCAGATGCACCGGCCACATGGGGTGGCCCAGCGCACTGTCGTCCCGGTCACCGAACTGCCAGGCTTCCTCGAAGTAGAACCAGCCCTCGTAGGTCAGGGCCGCGCCCCAGATCACGAGCACCGTGACATTCAGAAGATCGGTGAACGCATTCCAGCGTGGCGAACGCGTGTTGAGCAGCAGGTCCACCCGGACATGGCCGCCCTGGATCAGCGTAAACGCCCCGATCAGGATGAAGTACGAGGCGAACAGCCGCTGGGTATAGCCCTGTGCCCACACCGACGGTGCGTTGAACACGTAGCGGGCGATGACTTCCCAGACGATGATCGCGATACCGATCCAGATCAGGAAGCTGACGAGCCTGCCCAGGGTGGAATTGATCCGGTCAATCCACGCCAGAAGCGCCATTTTCTCCTCCCCATGACTCCATTGTTGCGACCCTGGGAAGGCCGCTCGGAGTGGTTTTCGTATATGGTGTTATGCGTTTCGTGTTATCAAGAACACCGTTACCAAGCTACTTGGTGCGAACGGCATGTCAACCGGTTTATGCGTCACCATGACGCGCCATGCGCCGGTTTCAGGGCGTGCCGGCAGACAAAGACATCACAGAGGAGGAGGATAGCCCCATGAATTTCCAGCACTCCGAGCACGTCCAGGACCTGCAGCGGCAGCTCACCGCATTCATGAACGAACACGTCTACCCCAACGAGCATGTGTTTGCCCGGCAGGCGAAGGAACAGCGCTGGCAGTCCCCGGCCATCCTGGAAGAGCTGAAGGCGAAAGCACGGGATCAGGGGCTGTGGAATCTGTTCATGCCGGACGAGCGCTACGGCCCGGGCCTGAGCAACATTGAGTACGCCCCCCTGGCCGAGATCATGGGCCGGGTGTTCTGGGCGGCCGAGGCGTTCAACTGCAACGCCCCCGACACGGGCAACATGGAAGTGCTGATGAAGTACGGCACGGACGCCCAGCGCGAGCGCTGGCTGACGCCACTGCTCGCCGGCGAGATCCGCTCCGCCTTCGCCATGACCGAGCCCGCCGTGGCCTCCAGCGACGCCACCAACGTGGAGACCTCCATCCTCCCGGACGGCGACGACTACGTCATCAACGGCCGCAAGTGGTTCATCACCAACGCCATGCACGAGCGGTGCGAGATCTTCATCGTCATGGGCAAGTCCGACCCGGACAACCCCAACCGCCACCTGCAGCAGACCCAGATCCTGGTGCCCCGGGACACGCCCGGACTCTCGGTGATCCGCCCACTGAGCACCTTCGGCTACTTCGAAGAGCCCGGCGGCCACGCCGAGGTGCTGTTCGAGAACGTGCGCGTACCGAAGGAGAACCTGCTGCTGGGTGAAGGGCGCGGCTTCGAGGTGGCTCAGGGGCGCCTCGGCCCGGGACGCATCCACCACTGCATGCGGCTGATCGGCGCCGCCCAGCGCGCCCTCGAGCTGGCCTGCCAGCGCGTCGAGAGCCGGGAGGTGTTCGGCCGCAAGCTCAGCCAGCAGGGTTCCGTGCGGGAGTCCATCGCACAGATGGCCTCCAAGGTGGAAATGTGCCGGCTGCTGACCCTGCGCGCGGCGGCGAAGATGGACAGCGACGGCACCAAGGAGGCGCGCGACCTCATCGCCATGGCCAAGATCATGGTGCCGCAGATGACCTCCGAGGTCCTGGACATGGCCATCCAGATGCACGGCGCCGGCGGGTTCACCGAGGACTACTTCATGGCCGAGGCGTTCAACTACGCCCGCTGGTGCCGCATGGCGGACGGCCCCGACCAGGTGCACATGATGGCCCTGGGCAAGCAGGTCATCGGCCAGTACAGCAACTGAGGAGAGACCACCATGAGCGAGCAACCCCGGGACCAGCTCGACCTCTCGCGGCTGCAGCCCTACCTGGCGGAACGGATCGACGGCTTCGGCACCATTCAGGAGTGCCGGAAGTTCTCCGGCGGCCAGTCCAACCCCACGTTCCTGATCACGGCGGATGGTGGCCGTTTCGTCCTGCGGCGCAAGCCGCCGGGCGAGCTGCTGAAGTCCGCCCACGCCGTGGATCGCGAGTACCGGGTCATGGCGGCCCTGCAGAACACGCCGGTGCCGGTGCCGCGCATGTATCTCCTGTGCGAGGACGAGGACGTGGTCGGCTCCATGTTCTACGTGATGGAGTTCGTGGAGGGGCGCATCCACTGGAACGGCGCCCTCCCGGACTCCTCTTCCGAGGAACGCAGGGCCATCTACCGCAACATGGCGGGGGTTCTGGCCGCCATTCACGGTGTCGACGTGGACGCCGCCGGGCTCGCCGACTTCGGCAAGCCCGGCAACTACTTCGCCCGCCAGCTCAACCGCTGGAGCAAGCAGTACTACGCCTCGGAAACGGAGAAAAACCCGGCCATGGACCGGCTCATCCAGTGGCTGGAGGCCAACATGCCCGAGGACGACGGGCAGGTGGCGCTGATCCACGGCGACTACCGCATCGACAACCTCATCATTCACCCCGACAAACCGGACGTGCTGGCGGTGCTGGACTGGGAGCTGTCCACTCTGGGACATCCGTGGGGCGACATCGCCTACCAGTGCATGCAGCTGCGCCTGCCCCAGGACGCGGCCATCCCCGGCCTGGGTGATCTGGACCGCAAGGCACTCGGCATTCCCACGGAAGAAGAGTACGTGGCGGAGTACTGCCGGCTGGCGGGCATCAGCGAGATTCCGAACTGGAATTTCTATATCGTCTTCAATTACTTCCGCCTCGCCGCCATACTGCAGGGCATCCAGAAACGCGCGCTGGACGGCAATGCGTCCAGCGACACGGCGTTCGAGTACGGCGCCATGGCGCGGCCGCTGAGCGAAACCGCCGTGAAACTGATCTGAACCAACACGGGAGACCCCATGAACTCAGTCATTGAGCTACTCCAGTCCCACCGCTCCATCCGCAAGTTCGAGGACCGGCCCATCGACGAGGCGCTGTTCCGGGAGCTGCTGCGCGCCGGTCAGAGCGCGGCCACGTCCAGTCACGTGCAGGCGACATCGGTGATCCGCGTACGCGATGCGGGCAAACGCGAGGCCATCGCTGAGCTGGCCGGCGGCCAGCCCTATGTCGCGAGCTGCGCCGAGTTCCTGGTGTTCTGCGCGGACATGAAGCGGGTCTTCGACGCCTGCGAGCGCATTGGCGTGGAGGGCGTGCAGCAGGGCATGACCGAGCAGTTCATCATCGCCACGGTGGACACGGCGCTGTTCGCCCAGAACGTGGCCGTGGCGGCCGAATCCGCCGATCTCGGCATCTGCTACATCGGGGGCGTACGCAACAACCCGGCCCAGATCAGCGAGATCCTCGAGCTGCCGGAGAACGTCTACCCGGTGTTCGGTTTCTGCATGGGTTATCCGGAGCAGGACCCGGAGGTGAAGCCGCGCCTGCCGCTGGAGGTGATCGTCAAGGAGGACACCTACAACGACGACGGCGACGCCGAAGCCATCGCCGCGTTCGATCAGACCATGAACGCCTACTACCGCAGCCGTAACAGCAACGTGAAAGACGCCACCTGGAGCGACCAGATCGGCGTTCTGTTCACGCAGAAGTCACGACCGCACATGCGCGACTTCCTGAAAGAGCGCGGTTTCCCCATGAAGTGAGGCACGGACCGGCGGGCGGGCTGGCGTGGTCAGCGTCCGCCCGCCGCCTCATGCACGGACACAACCCTAGTCGCCGTCCCTATCCCAGAGATAGGTCGTCTCGGCATCAATGATGGTATACAGATACGGCTGATTGCCGATGGCGCCCTCAGCGCCACGCTCGATCGTGCCATGCACGGTCAGATCGCGCCCCTCGGCGTACACCGCCGGGTCGAGGAAACCGTCCACCCGCACCACGAACCGGCCGCCGGTGCGGTCCGTGTCCAGCGGTCGACCATCCACGTCCAGCGGACGCTGCAGGACTTCTATCCAGCTCTTGCTGTCGCGGTTGTCGACACCGATGATCTCGCCACCCCACCGGACCTCTTCTCCCTTGAACGCGTCCGGATCGCTGGCGCCTTCGTGGAAAGCAACCGCGTCCCGTGGCGGGTTGCGAATCTCACCGGGCAGACTCGAACACCCCGTGATGACCGCCGCCAGCACGACAGCGGCCCCTGCAACGAATGCACTCCTGGTCATGCTGAAATCTCCGTTAGAAGTTGTAACCCAGAGAGAAGCCCGCCCCCCAGTCGGGGCTCGACTCGGACAGACCGGCAATGCCGTAGCTCTGCAGGCGCCAGCCATCGCCCAGGGAGTTGGTGAGATACGGAATCGCCATCACGCCGGTGGACTGGTCCACGGACTGCATCCCCCATGATTCCCGCGCCGTCACCATGACGCCGCCGGAGGTCCGCGCCGTGAACGTGTAATCCAGGCCTGCCGTACCGTAATGGCGCTCGTCGGATTCGCGATCGCCATTCTCCGGGTGCGTGTCCTTGCGTGTCTGGTAGCCCAGGGTGCCGAAGAGGTACACGCGGTGCGCGACGCGCTTGCCCAGATTGATTTCGCCGTAGTAGATGTTCTCGTCGGCCAGCCCCAGTTCTTCGTCGGCCGTCGCAAACCGGGCCTTGCCCGTCAGGGCGACCTCGGGGCGCCAGTCACCTTCCCGCAGCACCCGGAGGCGCAGGGAAGTCTCGATGTCACCCATCCCGGACGCCGTGTGGGAGACGTCGGCGGTCTTGCGCGTGATTTCCATGTAAGGAACGGTCACCTGGGCGGCGATCGGCCCGCTTGTCAGCCGTGCGGTAATCGGCACGTGCCAGACGTCCATGGTGGTATCCGTTCCGTAATCACCGGTGGTATAGGTTGCACCGGATGAGAGGCGAAACTGCGTGCCCGCGTGTGCTACCGAATCCAGGGCCATGCCGCCGCCAACGATGAGCGCCAGCCCGAGGGACTGCGCCTGCACCAGGCGGCTTCCGGATTTGATGATCATTCCCGACCTCTTGTAGTTGCTGCCCGACGACCGGCCTGATCATCGGTCATGGGGATCGACGGCGCCGCTGGTTGGCTGGCCGGCGGCATCCCGCCGCCGGCCAGCACCGGCCTGCCCCCCGCTGCCGGGGAACGCGGCCGTTACGGCCTTCGGCTCACTTCAGTGCTGAGCCGTTTCCACGGACACGTCGGCACTGGACTCGCTGGACGCTTCCGAGCCCACGTCGACCTCCACGTTGGCGCCGTCACCGCCCGCGGTCTCCGGTGCCTCGGCCTCCGGTGCCTCGGCCTCCGGTGCCTCAGCGGTTTCCGGTGCATCCGCTTCCGGCGCTTCGGCGGCTTCCGGTGCCTCTGCGTCAGGCGCAGCGGTGTCCGGTGCATCCGCTTCCGGCGTCTCGGTATCCGGTGCGGCCGTCTCCGGTGCACCCCCTTCAGCGACATCCACGGACACGTTCGAGTCGGCCGCGGCACTGGCGTCGGAGCCGGCGTTGACGGACACATCGGCGTCAGGGCCGGCGGCCTCTGCGTCCACACCGATGCTGCTGCTCGACTCGGCCGCGGAACCGGAGTTCACCGCCACGTCTGCGCCGCCATCCATGCCGGAGTCGACGCTTGCGTTGACGCCGGACTCGGCAGCGCTTTCGGCCCCCACATCCGCGTCCACGCTCGCAGCGCCGTCACCAGCCGCGACGTCCACATCGGCACCACTGGCCGATTCGGCGGCACTTCCGGAGTCCACATCGACACCGATGGTGCCGCCGGAATCGCCGTCGGGCTGCTGGACGTCGACACTGGCGCCGGTGTCACTGGCCGCTGCCGTCTCCGACCCGACCGAGGCCCCCACTTCGGCACCGTCACCGCCGGATACCTCGACGTCGGCACCGCTGCCGGACTCGGTTGCGCTGCCCGCGCCCACATCGACGCCGATGCTGCTGCCGGAGCCGGACCCCGTGTCCGAGGGCCCCTGCGCGACGTCCACGCTCGCACCGGTGTCACTTGCGGCACCGGACTCGGTGCCGGCATCGACGCTGGTCGCGCCGCCCTGCTCACCGGACGAGGCGTCCACGCCGATGGCGGATCCGCTGTCGGCGGACGCGCCGCTGCCGGCATCCACGGACACCGCGCTTCCGGCACCGCTGCCCGGATCACCCGCGACTTCGTCGCCACCGGCGTCCGGTGCGTCATCGGCCACATCCGGATCAGCACCGGCGTCCGGGGCAGAGTCGTCCGCACCACCATCGGCCACGTCCGGGTCGGTGTCCGGCGCGCCACCCGTGTCACCGTCTCCGGTGCCGGATACGTTGACGCCGATACTGGTGGACGTCTCGGTGGTGTTGTCGGAGCTCGCCAGCACGAGCATGTCTCCCGACTCCGCCATGGAGACGGCAACGTTGCTGTCATTGAGCACGCTCGTGTCAGCGTCGACACCAACACCCACCTCCTGGCCGGCGCCCAGACCGGAGACGCCCACATCCACGCCGAGGTCGACGTGAACAATGGTGTTGTTGTCGATCGACACCGACGTGTTGCCGGCCTGAATGCCCGACGGCATGGTGCCGGGGACGTCACCGTCCGCGGACGGCACGGAGGTGGTATCGGGGCCATCGTCCCGGCGCGCCGCGTTCTCCCTGGCACGCTCGAGGGCGTTGTTGACACCGGGATTGTCCGGCCGCTCATCGGCATGGGACTCCAGACGATCCGTCGCCTGATCCAGGCCCGGGTTGTTGGCGGAAACCACCCCGGCTCCGGTCAACCCGAATAGCAGCGCGGCGACCGAGCAGGTCGTTGCAAGAGTGGCACGGCGGGCGGTTGCCTGCCGCGAGCGTACTGCTGCGTGCTGAAGTACATGACTCATAAATCCCTCCTGGGCTGATTCGTCCCGTTGCGAGTCGTAACGTGCGGCGGTCAACGCCAGATGGCTGACCAGCGCCGCGCCAGCCACATGGCAACACGCGTGCCACCCATTGCGTTTCATCGCATGAACAGTCAGTTACGGGCACGAGCGGGCTGTAGCACAGGGCGATGGAGACCAAGGGGGCCAGAATTGTGTGGCCAGCCGGTAACGCCGACACGAGCAGTTTTCATAACTATTGGTTTTTTCTACTGATTAACAATCAATAAATACCGACAGCGGGCATCGAGGCAAGCGGATGCCGGTCACGGGTCCCGGGCGTCAGGCCGTCGGCACATGCAGCCGCAGCGTCCCGCGAACTCCGGCGCAGGTGGCGCCACCGGCGGATATGGAGAGGGGTGCGGCCCATGGAAGGTGATCGACAACATATAACGCCGTGATATATCAGCACCGCGCCGTTCCCAATCGGTGACGGCGGCCACCGGGTTGCCCCCGTCCAGCGGCACGAACACGGCGCTAAACCACTGATTGTGCGCAGACGAGATGGTGGCCCGGTGTTTGCAGGTGTGTCCCGTGGGCCAACCGGGCTCACCAATGGCGCAGAGAGGTCAATCCATGACAGGCAAGAGCTGCTCGAAACCGTTCGTTCTCATCGCATTGACTGCGTCCATGCTGGTGGCCGGGTGTGGCTCGCCAACGCAGCAGGATGCACCGGAACCGGAACGGGACAGGGGTGAAGAACGGGAGGAACTCCCGGAGCGGGATCTGATCGAGGAACCGCCCAACCCCTGATCCGTCGCCCCGGCGAAAGGCATCCGCTTGAGAACCCATTCGGCGAGGAAGGATCGGATCCATGGCCAGGAAACACAGGACAAGCAACGGAAAAGGAGCCAGTGCCACGATCGCTGCAGGCGCTCTGGCATTTGCACTGGGAGGTACGGCAATGGGGACGAACGCGGCAGAGCCGGCAGAGGACGTCTTCGGCGATGACGTCACCCTGGAAGCATTTTCCCAGGCCTATGCCGGCGTCGAACGCGTACGCCAGCAGTACGCGCCGGCCATCGAGCAGGCGGAGTCACGTCAGCAGCGACGCCAGCTGATGCATCAGGCGCACCGCGACATGCGGGAGGTAATCGAAGCGGAGGGACTGACGCTCGAGGGATACAGCCGGGCATCACTGGCCGTGAAGGAAGACCCGGAGCTCAAGCGCGACGTCCGCGATCTGGTCGAAGCCAACCGCTAGTGTCCCCGAAGTTTGTGCCGTGGGTGCGGGCGGCGAAGCGTGTGCCGCCGCCCGCACCCCTCGATGGACCCATTCTTTTTAGAAGGGGATGTCGTCGTCGAAGTCGTCCACCGGCTCCGGCGAGGACTGGGACGCGGGCTGCTGGCCACCGCCCTGCCCCTGGCTGCGGTTGCTCCCACCGCCGCTGTCTCCCATGCCACCACCGCCGCCGCCGCGGCCGTCCAGCATCTGCATGTCGTTGCCGACGATTTCGGTGGTATAGCGGTCCTGACCGTCCTGGCCCTGCCACTTGCGCGTCTGCAGCCGGCCCTCGATGTACACCTTGGCGCCCTTGCGCAGGTACTCGCCTGCGATCTCGGCCAGCTTGCCGAAGAACACCACGCGGTGCCATTCGGTCTTCTCCTGGCGCTCACCGGTCTGCTTGTCCTTCCAGTTATCGGTGGTGGCGACCGTCATATTGGTGACGGCGGCACCACTCGGACTGTAACGCACCTCGGGATCCTTGCCGAGGTTGCCGATCAGAATGACTTTGTTGACTCCACGGGCCATGTCGGTCCTCCGTTCGTTATCGGTGTGGCCCGAGCACGGCGGCTCCCTGCCATGCCCGAACCGGAAATGTATCGCTTTTGCCGCGGCAACGATAGCCGGGCCACGAGGGGGATGCGGCGGTCACGCTTCGGAAACGGCGTCGCGCCGCAGATCCGGCACCTGCCCCATGCCACGCATGATAACCAGCCAGGCCATGGTGCCCAGCGCGCAGAGCAGGAACACCCACGCCTCACCGCCAAGCCCGTGGACAATGCCGCCAAAGAGGCCGCCGAGAAAGGCGCCGGCGAACTGCGAGGTCGCGTAGACGCCCAGCGCCGTCCCCTTGGACTCCGTTGGCGCATAGCGGGAAATCAGCGAGGGCAGCGTGGCCTCCAGCACGTTGAAGGCGGCGAACCACAGCCACAGCCCGACCAGAAGCACCGGGGCCGCGCCCCCGCCGGCGGCCAGCGCCAGTTGGGCGACGGTCAGACAGACCACCGCCGCGACGATCACCTGCCGGTGCCAGTGCCGGCGCTCACTGATCATCACCGCCGGCACCAGGGCCACCACCGAGAGCAGCAGCACGGGCACATAGACTTGCCAGTGGGCGCCCACGGGCAGCGAGAGGGTATCGCGCAGCATCAGCGGCAGCACCACGAAAGCGGCGGTGAGGATGAAGTGCAGGATGAAAATGCCGCCATCGAGACGCAGCAGATCGGGGTTGCGCAGGACGCCACCGAACTGGCTGCGGACCGGTTCGGCGTCAGCGTGTACGCGCTGCTGCGACGGCACCGGCACGACGGCGTACAGCACCACGATGGCGACCACGGCCAGCACTGCGGAGAGCCAGAAGATCAGCGCGAGACCGCCGATGCCGACCAGCACAGGCCCCAGAATCATCGCCAGAAGAAACGCGCCACCGACACTCATGCCGATGATGGCCATCATCATGGTGCGCTGCTTCGGCGCCGTCAGGTCTGCCGCCAGCGCCATGACAGCAGCCGCAATGGCACCACCACCCTGCAGCGCGCGGCCGATGATGACGCCGACGATATGGTCCGACAGCGCGGCCACCACGCTCCCCACGGCGAACAGCAGCAACCCGCCGAGAATGATGGGCCGTCGGCCGAGGCGGTCGGAGGCGAAGCCCATGGGGATCTGCAGACAGGCCTGGGTCAGCCCGTAGACGCCGATGGCCAGGCCGATCAGCGCCGGGGTCGCCCCCTGGAGATCGGTACCGTACACGGCGAAGACGGGCAGCATGAGAAAGAGCCCGAACATCCGCAACCCGAAGATGCTGGCGAGGCCCGCCGCCGTGCGCCGTTCAAACGACGTCATCGCGGCGCCCCCGGCGGCGACTGTGCTGGTGGTGCGACATGGAAACCCTCGTGGTGCGAAGCGCGGCTATGGTATCACCTCGCGGGCGTCGATTGGATTCGTCCGGTGGCGCCGGTAGGCGTAGAATGGGAGGTTTGCTGTTCGCGCCCGGCCCAACACGGTGGTACCCATGGAACACATCCGGATTCGCGGAGCCCGCACCCACAACCTGCAGAACGTCGATCTCGACCTGCCACGCAACCAGCTGGTGGTCATGACGGGCGTGTCCGGTTCCGGGAAGTCGTCGCTCGCATTCGACACCATCTACGCCGAGGGGCAGCGGCGGTACGTGGAATCGCTGTCCGCCTATGCCCGGCAGTTCCTGTCGATCATGGAAAAGCCGGACGTGGACGAGATCCAGGGGCTGTCGCCGGCCATCTCCATCGAGCAGAAGTCCACCTCGCACAATCCGCGCTCGACGGTGGGCACGGTCACCGAGATCCACGACTATCTGCGCCTGCTGTTCGCCCGGGTGGGCACCCCCCGCTGCCCGGACCACCACGTCACGTTGAACGCGTGCACCGTGAGCGAAATGGTGGATCAGGTGCTGGACCTGCCGGAGGGCAGGCGGCTGCTGCTCCTGGCGCCGGTGGTGTCGGACCGCAAGGGGGAGCACCAGCACGCCATCCAGGAACTGAAATCCCAGGGTTTCGTGCGCGCCCGCGTCGACGGCATCGTGGTGGACCTGGACGAGGCACCGACGCTGGACGGCAAGAAGACGCACACCATCGAGGCGGTGGTGGACCGGTTCAAGGTGCGCCCCGACCTGGCGGGCCGACTGGCGGATTCCTTCGAGACCGCCCTCGGGATCGGCGACGGTATCGCCCGCGTGGCGTGGATGGACGACGCGGATGCAGACGACATCATGTTCTCGGCCCGCTACGCATGCCCGGAGTGCGGCTACTCCCTGGATGAACTGGAGCCACGCCTGTTCTCGTTCAATAACCCCAAGGGCGCCTGCCCCGGCTGCGACGGACTGGGCGTGCAGGATTTCTTCGACCCGGAGCTGGTGGTCACCAACGCGCAGCTCAGCCTGGCCGGCGGTGCCATCCGTGGCTGGGACCGCCGCAACGCCTACTACAATCAGATGATCCGCTCGCTGGCGGACCACTACGGCTTCTCTGCCGAAACGCCCTTCGCGGAGCTGCCGGAGACCGTTCGAGACACCGTTCTCTATGGCAGTGGCGACGAGACCATTGCGTTCCAGTACATGACTCCGGCGGGAGGAACCAAGACCCGGACCCACGCATTCGAGGGCGTCATACCGAACATGGCACGGCGTTACCGCGAGACCGACTCCGGTATCGTACGCGAGGAGCTGGCCCGCTACCGCCGGGCGCGCAGCTGCCCCGAATGCGGAGGCGGCCGCCTGAACCGCGCCGCCCGCAACGTGCTGGTGGACGAACACGGCCTGCCCGAACTGGCCGCGCTCCCGGTGGGTGAAAGCCTCGGGTTCTTCCGCAGCCTGACGCTGGATGGCGCCCGCGGCGAGATCGCTGCACCGATCCTGCGCGAGATCGCCGAGCGCCTGTCATTCCTCACCAACGTGGGGCTGGATTACCTGAGCCTGGACCGCAGCGCCGACACACTCTCCGGCGGCGAGGCCCAGCGCATCCGTCTGGCAAGTCAGATCGGTGCCGGCCTGGTGGGCGTAATGTACGTGCTCGACGAGCCCTCCATCGGCCTGCACCAGCGTGACAACGACCGCCTGCTGGAGACCCTGACCCGGCTGCGGGACATGGGCAATACCGTGATCGTGGTCGAACACGACGAGGACGCCATCCGGCGCGCCGACTACGTGGTGGACATGGGACCGGGCCCGGGCCTGCACGGCGGGCACGTGGTCGCCAGCGGCCCGCCCACAACCATTGCCGAGCGCTCCGAGTCCCTTACCGGGCAGTTCCTGGCCGGCACGCGCCGGATCGCGGTGCCGCCCGAGCGCACGGCAGTGGACACGGACAGCCTGATTCATGTCCGCGGTGCCCGCGGCAACAACCTCCAGGGTGTGGATGTCGCCATTCCGCGCGGGCTGTTCACCTGCGTGACCGGCGTGTCCGGGTCGGGCAAGTCCACGCTCATCAACGAGACCCTCTATCCCTGGGCGGCGCGGGAACTGAACGGCGCCTCCACCCAGCCCGCGGACTGCGACGGCGTCGACGGCCTGGACGGGCTCGACAAGGTGGTGGATATCGACCAGAGCCCCATCGGGCGCACGCCCCGCTCCAATCCGGCCACCTATACGGGGCTGTTCACGCCGATCCGCGAGTTGTTCGCCGGCACCCCGGAGGCGCGGGCACGGGGCTACCAGCCGGGCCGTTTCAGCTTCAACGTCAAGGGCGGCCGCTGCGAGGCGTGCCAGGGTGAAGGGGTGACACGGGTGGAGATGCATTTCCTGCCGGATCTGCACGTCCCGTGCGATGTCTGCAAGGGCAAGCGCTTCAACCGCGAGACCCTGGAGATCCGCTATCGCGGGCTGAACATCCACGAGGCGCTGGAACTGGACGTGGAACAGGCGCTGGACGTGTTCCACGCCATCCCGGTGATCCGCCGCAAGCTGGAGACGCTGATGGAGGTGGGCCTGTCGTACCTGCGGCTTGGCCAGAGCGCCACCACGCTCTCCGGCGGTGAGGCACAGCGGGTGAAGCTGGCCCGGGAGCTGTCCCGGCGCGAGGGTGGCCGCAGCCTCTACATCCTGGACGAGCCCACCACCGGGCTGCATTTCCACGACATCGACCAGCTTCTCGCGGTACTGCACCGGCTGCGGGACCACGGTAATACCGTCATCGTCATCGAGCACAACCTGGATGTCATCAAGACGGCCGACTGGGTTATCGACCTGGGACCGGAGGGCGGCCGTGGCGGGGGTCAGGTCGTGGCGGAAGGGACGCCGGAGGCCGTGGCCGGCATTGCCGCCTCCCATACCGGGCGCTTCCTGGCGCCGATGTTGCCGTCGGGCGAAGGCGCCGACCGCCACCGCGCCTGAGCGCAAACGCATCGGGGCTGAAGCCCCTCCCACATGATGCACTCTGTGGGAGGGGCTTCAGCCCCGATGAATCACGGACTATGGCGTCCTGCGCTTACTGGTTCGGGAACAGGTGCTTCACCGCATCCCGCTCTTCCACCAGTTCCTGCTCCGTCGCCTGCATCCGCTCACGGCTGAACGCATCGATATCCAGGCCCTGCACGATCTCGTACTTGCCGTTCTTGCAGGTCACCGGGAAGGAGTAAATGATGCCTTCGGTGATGCCGTAGCTGCCGTCGGACGGGATACCCATGCTGGTCCAGTCGCCATCGGCAGTGCCAAGCGCCCAGGTGCGCATGTGGTCCACTGCGGAGCTGGCCGCCGATGCCGCACTGGACGCGCCTCGGGCCTTGATGATCGCCGCGCCGCGCTGCTGCACCGTGGGGATGAACTCGTTCTCGTACCACTGACGGTCGACCTTGTCGGCCGCCGGCTCACCCTTGATCTGCGCATGGCTGATATCCGGGTACTGGGTAGAGGAGTGATTCCCCCAGACCGTCAGTCGCGTAATGTCCTGAGTGTGACAACCGGTCTGGTTTGCCAGCTGCGCCAGGGCCCGGTTGTGGTCCAGGCGGGTCATGGCGGTGAACTGGCCGGGATCGAGGTCCGGCGCGTTCTGCTGGGCAATCAGCGAGTTGGTGTTGGCCGGGTTGCCAACCACCAGCACCTTCACGTCACGGCTGGCCACATCGTTGAGCGCCCTGCCCTGCACGGAGAAGATCGCCGCATTGGCTTCCAGGAGATCCTTGCGCTCCATGCCGGGGCCACGGGGACGGGCACCGACCAGCATGGCGTAGTCCACGTCCTTGAACGCTTCCTCGGCCTTGTCGCTGGTGGTGATACCGGCGACCAGCGGGAATGCGCAATCCTCGATCTCCATCACCACGCCCTGCAGGGCTTCCAGCGCCGGCGTGATCTCCAGCAGCTGCAGAATCACCGGCTGGTCCTTGCCCAGCATGTCGCCAGAGGCAATCCGGAACAGCAGACTGTAGCCGATCTGTCCTGCGGCCCCGGTCACCGCAACGCGTACGGGTGCTTTCATGGTGTTCTCCTGTCGGTTCTACCGAATGGGCGGGTGCGCTTCTCAGGGCAGCTGCCGGCACCACGCCTGCCTTGTGGTTGCGGGCCGATGGTGCACCGCAACGGCTTGCAGCGCGCGATTATACCAGAGGTGAGCGCCCCACCGTACACGGGTCATTCATCCGACTTTCCACCCCCACCACCACGGCCGCTGGCGCCGGTAAACGCATCCCAGAAGGCACGCTGCATCCCCTCCATGTTCTGAAGGTGGGAGGGCAGCGACGCCGCCATGAGGCTCGCCGGGTCGTACCCCTCCATCCCCTGCTGCATGCGCTCGCGGATCATCGCGAGCATCTCGTCATGCAGGGGCTGGACATCGGGCAGTCCGAAGAACCGGCGCAGCTCCTCCGGCGTTGCATCGACTTCCATATTGATCTTCATTGCACTCTCCTCCTCCCGCAGCGCGCCCCGGCCTGCATCAGTCAGTATCAAGGCCGAATCAGTCGAACCCGGCTCCCCGCTTCCAGACTCAGCACGCGCGCGGCACTGTCGCCGTTGACCGCGACCTCCACCAGCCCGCTGGAATTGCGATACCAGAACGGCATGCCCAGCTCCACGTCGCCGAAGGTGGACGCCCCGGGAAACCGTTTTCCGCCCGCCTCGACGATGGCACCGTCGCTCAGCATGCTGCCGCGAATGCCCGTCATCGCGTTGCCGTACGCATCCACGTACAGCACGCGGGGGACATCGTCGGGCCAGTCTTCCCCGGGCCGGTCCGCAAGCGTCTCACTCAGCACAGAGCGATCACCCCGCATCAGCGCGAGTGCCGCGGGCGCGAACACGTCGCGGCCATGAAACGTCGGCGCGACCGGCCCCTGTGGCGGGGCCAGTGACCAGGCAGCCCATTCGGACGCGCGACGCACCACGAATTCGAACAGCCCGTTCATGGGCCCAACGAACCAGCGCCCGTCCGCCTCCACCACGCAACCCGGCCGGTCCGTCCCCACACCCGGGTCGACCACGGCCACCGTAATGGCGTCTTCGGGCAGACCGCGCACGAACGGCTCCAGTAGATAGGCCGCTGCACGGGGATCCATGGACGGTGCGTCGTGGAGCAGGTCCACCACGGGCTGATTGGGGAGCCCCCGCAGCAGGGCCGCCTTCAACTGCCCCACGTAGGGGCCATTCAGACCAAAATCCGTAAACAGAACAAACACACCATTCCTCCCAGCCCCGGCCGCCCAGCCTCCATCCGGGCACGCACCGTTGCCTCCATTCTGCGCTACCGGCCGGGGCGGGGGAAAGGCCGAACTCGCCAGATCATGCGGGCCATTTGTGGCCCGGGCGCGGCACCGACTCAGGCGTCCTACACGACAGGCGGATGGTTGATGGTCTGGCAGGTAAGCATCCCGTCCCCGCCGATGCGAAACCGGGGCGAGCCGTTCTGCTCACCCCGGCACCCGTGTTGCGCGGGCTTGGCCGGGAGTTAGTCCTCCGTGATGACCATGAGGCTCGGGAGCAGCTCTTCGGCACATTCCCCACCCTCGTCGCGCAGGCAGATCCCGGACGTGTAATCCCCGTCCTGCATGAGCTGCCCGGGGGTAGCCAAAGTGGAAACGACCATCTGAACCCGGGGCCGACCATGGTACACGGTTGTCTCCACCACGGGGGTGACGATTGCCGCGTGCCACGGCTGATCGGGGTGTCCAACGAGGGATATGTCTCCAGCACCGTCAACCCAGATTTCGCCTTTGGCCAGCTCTCCACTCCATTCTTCCTCGGTCACGCCGCCACCGTAGAACTGCGCGTGCCCGCCATCCGCCCCCCGGGATGCCACGTGGAAGCGCAGAACGCCGGCCACTACTTGACCGGGTGTGAGGCCGGAGACCGCAATATCATCTGGATCGAAACTCAGAGTGATCTGGTAGGCGGTATCGTCTACGCCGTTGACTGAAATGCCACCAATCCTGCCGATTTCCACGGCCTCCGGTTCCAGGTAGGTCAGGCCATCCTGAGCAGCGAGTTCATAGTGGTCGTCCTGGTCAGGATCGAGCGTCCATTCGCTGTGGCTGCCATTCTCCATGCCGATGGAGGCGAGCAGCCGATACAGTTCAGGCCGTATCTGGTCGCCGCCGGAATCAAGGTTCGCGGACGCGGACTCGGGAACAAAGAAATAGGCATCACATCCGGCAAGACCGACCTGCAGATTGTCGTCCAGGGTGTCGGAGTAAAGGCCCAGGGCGACATCGTCTACACCACCATCATCACAGGTATCCCCCGCGAGCCAGCTCTCCGAAAGCAGGTTTGCGATTGCGCCGAGATCCGGATGGTATGCCAGATCATCGGCAGCCCCTGGATTGACCAGCGTATTCTGGAAACGGCGGGCGAAGCGGAATGTCCGGTTGGTCCCCTGGTGGGTTGCATCCCAAGCCATGTGCAGGAGTCCGCCGGGACGGGCGTCGGGGTCGTCGGGATCGTTGAACATCGAAGGTTCATCAGCCAGGGCGCCGTTCATCACAAAGCTCTGGCCATTCCAGTCCACGTCCAGATTCTCGAACTCCACCAGGCGGGTCGGTTGGTCCCCTGGGACGGACCAGGGCAGACTCGGGTCGTCCTGCCAAGTCACTTCACCCGTGAGGACAATCTCCCGGTCATCAAGGGCGGTGACCACGATGCAGCTGTTGTCGAATGTTATCCCGTTTGCATCAACGCTCGTATTACCAGGGGCCTGGCATTCCTGAAAACCCAGGCTCTGATGAAACGCGTCGCCGTAGATCGTGTCGTCCCCGCCGCCAGCGTCCAGCACCTGCTCATCCATGTAGTGCAATGCACTAGCCAATGCGGAGCCGAGCATGTCGACATCCACGGCGACGCGCTGCGGCTGGTCCTCGGGTGACCCGTTGTAGGCCGCTTCGATGGAAGCCCAATCAGTGCTGCCGTCGTATCTCGAGGTATATTCCAGCAGCAGAGCACGACCAAAGCGGACCGTGTCTTCGGGGGCGTCCCCGGCAATGGGCGTCTCGCCACTGTCGGGCGGGCTGCCGTCGTCGGATGGGTCCCCGTTACCCGAGCTGCTCCCACCGCCGAAACACCCGGCGACCATGAGACTCCCGAGAAGGAGCGAGGGCATCCAGAAAGGCGGGTTTCTCATTAGTCTTCTCCCGGTCTGTTCCCTTTGTTTGCCAACGCATGGTCGGCGGCGGGATCAGACTACGGGGAGCAACCTTACAATTAGCTTACATGAGGTGACGAAACGCCCCGGAGTCGTGTCACCGTGACCGGAGGCCGTCCTTGGTGGACTACTACGGCTCCTGCGCCTTTTGAGCCTGTGAAGAGGGCAAAAAAAACCGGGCACTGGGCCCGGTTCTCAGGTCAACGAAACGTCGGCTCGGCGGTTATCCCGCGGCCGCTTCTTCGTTGTCCTCTTCTTCCACGTCCACCTGCGGCCGATCGACCAGCTCAACGAACGCCATGGGTGCATTGTCACCCGGGCGGAAGCCGCACTTGAGAATCCGCAGGTAGCCGCCGGGCCGGGCCTTGTAGCGCGGACCCAGCTCGGAGAACAGCTTGCCCACAGCCTCCTTGTCCCGCAGCCGGGAGAAAGCCACACGGCGCTTGGCGACGCTGTCTTCCTTCGCGAGGGTAATCAGCGGCTCCGCGACACGACGCAGCTCCTTCGCCTTCGGCAGCGTGGTCTTGATGGCCTCGTGCTCGAACAGCGACGCGGCCATGTTGCGGAACATCGCCTGACGATGGCTGCTGTTGCGATTCAGTTGACGCCCTGATTTGCGATGACGCATGGTTCTATACCCTTTCGATTTGTACGGTGCGCGCGTACCGCGCGATCAACCCGTGGCCTGTTCCCGGTTCCCCAGGCCGGCCGGCGGCCAGTCCTCGAGGCGCATGCCCAGCGACAGGCCGTGCGAGGCCAGCACTTCCTTGATCTCAGTAAGCGACTTCTTGCCCAGATTGGGCGTCTTCAGCAGTTCCACTTCCGTACGCTGCACCAGATCGCCCACGTAGTGAATGCTCTCGGCCTTGAGACAGTTCGCGGACCGCACCGTCAGCTCGAGATCATCGATCGGACGCAGCAGTACCGGATCGACTTCCGGCGCCTTGCGTGCCGGCTCGGCGAAGTCTTCGCCACCCTCAAGGGCTACGAACACAGACAGCTGGTCCTGCAGCAGCCCGGCGGCGAACTTCATGGCCTCTTCGGGCTCGATGACGCCGTTGGTCTCGATCTCCATGACCAACTTGTCCAGATCAGTCCGCTGCTCGACACGGGCGCTCTCGATGCTGTATGCCACTCGACGCACCGGAGAGAAACTGGCGTCCAGCTGCAGCCGGCCGATGGGGCGGTCCTCATCGTCACGACGCTGGGTCACGGCTTCGTAACCACGACCACGCGCAACCTTGATGGTCATGTTCAGCTCACCTGCCTTTGTCAGGTGGGCAATGACCAGCTCCGGGTTCTTGATCTCGACGTCGTGTCCGCCTTCGATATCAGCGGCCGTCACTTCCCCCGGCCCCTTCTTCGACAGCTTCAGCGTGGCCTCTTCGCGGGAATGCAGACGCACAGCCAACTGCTTCAGGTTCAGCAGCACGTCAACCACATCTTCCTGCACCCCTTCCACGGCTGTGTACTCGTGAAGCACGCCGTCGATCTCCGCCTCCACCACCGCGAAACCGGGCATGGAGGACAGCAGGATCCGCCGCAGCGCATTGCCCAGGGTGTGACCGAACCCACGCTCAAGCGGCTCGATGACGACCCGCGCGGACGTATCGCTCTCGCTCTGGACGTCTACCACGCGCGGCTTGAGAAAATCTTTGAACTGGGCCTGCATCGGCAAGTCCTCTCTGCGTCGTTGATCGGCTCGTGTCGACTACTCGATTACTTGGAGTAGAGCTCGACCACCAGATGCTCGTTAATTTCAGCCGGCAGATCCGCCCGGTCCGGACGCGCGCGAAACGTTCCTTCGAACCCCTTCGCGTCGACCTGAATCCAGTCGACAAAGCCGGACTGCTGCGCGAGATCGAGAGCCGCCTGAACACGCTCCTGCTTCCGCGCTTTCTCGCGAATCGTAACCACATCGCCCGGCGATACCTGGAACGAGGCCACGTTCACCACCCGGCCATTCACCAGCACCGCGCGATGGCTCACCAGCTGACGCGCCTCCTGGCGGGTGGAGCCGAAGCCCATGCGCCAGACGACGTTATCGAGACGGCCTTCCAGCAACCGCAGCAGCTCTTCGCCGGTCGCGCCCTTGCGGCGGGCCGCTTCCTTGTAGTAATTGCGGAACTGCTTCTCGAGCACGCCGTACATGCGACGCAGCTTCTGCTTCTCGCGCAGCTGCATGCCGTAGTCGGACAGGCGCGTACGCCGCTGCCCGTGCTGCCCCGGCGGCGTATCAAGCTTGCACTTGCTGTCCAGTGAGCGGACCCCGCTCTTGAGGAACAGGTCCGTTCCTTCACGACGGGACAGCTTGCACTTGGGACCGATATACCTAGCCATTCAGTTGCTCCAGTCGGTCAGACGCGACGCTTCTTCGGCGGACGGCACCCGTTGTGCGGGATCGGCGTCACGTCGGAGATGTTGGTAATCTTGAAGCCGGCGTTGTTCAGCGCCCGAACCGCGGATTCACGCCCCGGCCCCGGCCCCTTGACCCTGACTTCCAGGTTCTTCAGCCCGTAGTCCTTCGCCGCGGTACCGGCACGGTCCGACGCGACCTGGGCCGCGAACGGGGTGCTCTTGCGCGAACCACGGAAGCCACTGCCACCAGCGCTCGCCCAGCTCAGCGCGTTGCCCTGCCGGTCGGTGATCATGATCATGGTGTTGTTGAAGCTCGCGTTGATGTGCGCGATCCCGTCAACAACCGTCTTCGTGACGCGTTTCCGCGTCCGCGTTGCACCTTTCGCCATAGCGATGAATCCCAGTTACTGGCCGCCGCACCGGGCGGCTCCAAATGGTTATTACTTGCGAACCGCCCGACGCGGACCCTTGCGGGTGCGTGCGTTGGTCTGCGTCTGCTGACCCCGGACCGGCATGCCGCGGCGATGCCGCAGGCCCCGGTAGCAACCCAGATCCATGAGGCGCTTGATGTCCATTGCGATCTTCCGACGCAGGTCACCTTCCACCAGGTGGTTGTTGCCGATGGCGTTACGAATCGCCTCGACCTCGTGCTCGGCCAGATCCCGGATCTTCCGATCCCGGGCCACACCGGCCTCGTCGCAAATCTCCGCAGCCGCAGACCGTCCGACACCGTAGATATACGTCAGCGCAATCACGGCATGCTTGTTGTCCGGGACATTGACGCCAGCAATACGCGCCATGAGCAACACTCCTGGTTTGTGCGGAAAATCCGCAATGTTAGCTAAATCTGTAACCTGTCTTCAAGCGCCGGCCTCTCAGCCCTGGCGCTGCTTGTGCCGGGGCTCCGTGCAGATCACCCGAACGGCACCGCCGCGACGGATAATCTTGCAGTTCCGGCAAATCTTCTTCACCGAAGCACGTACCTTCATGATCTTTCTCCAAAACTGTCTGCGCCTGACGCGAAGGGCGCGTAATATACCAGATTCTTCAGGCGAATGCGCCCCCAGATCGCGATTTCGGCGCGCCCGATCAGCGCGGCACGCCGGACCGGCCGAACGACTTCAGGTTGGACTTCTTCATCAGCGGCTCGTACTGATGGGAGACCAGGTGCGACTGCAGCTGTGCCATGAAGTCCATCACCACAATGACGATGATCAACAGGGACGTCCCGCCGAAGTAGAACGGCACGTTCCAGTACAGGATCAGGAACTCCGGCAGCAGACACACGGCCGTGATGTAGACCGCGCCGGCCGCGGTTAGCCGGGTCATCACGCCATCGATGTACTTGGCGGTCTGCTGCCCGGGGCGGATCCCTGGGATGAACGCACCGGACTTCTTCAGGTTGTCCGCCGTATCGCGCGAGTTGAACACCAGCGCGGTATAGAAGAAGCAGAAGAAAACGATCGCCGTTGCATAAAACAGCACATACAACGGCTCGCCCGGGCGGAGCGTCTGCGCGAGCTGCGCGACGAAGCCGGTCCCTTCCGGATCACTGAACCAGGTGCCAAGCGTCGCCGGGAACAGGATGATGCTCGACGCGAAGATCGGCGGAATCACCCCGGCCATGTTGAGCTTCAGCGGCAGATGCGTGCTCTGCCCCTGGACCATCTTGCGGCCCTGCTGCCGCTTGGCGTAGTTCACCGTGATGCGCCGCTGCCCGCGTTCAACAAAGACCACGAAGGCGGTAATCAGCAGCACACCGATGAACAGCACGACCACCAGGGGCATGCTCATCTCCCCGGTGCGCGCCAGCTCGAGCGTCCCGCCGATGGCGCTGGGCAGACCGGCAACAATCCCCGCAAAGATGATGATCGAGATGCCGTTGCCGATGCCCCGCTCGGTGATCTGCTCGCCGAGCCACATGAGGAACATCGTGCCGGTCGCCAGGGTCACGGTGGCCGTGAACGCGAAGGCCGGGTCAAAACCGGCGCCTGCACCGGCATGCGTGACGCCCTGGTTCTGCAGCGCCACCGACACCCCGATACCCTGCACGATGGCCAGCCCGAGGGCACCGTAGCGAGTGTACTGCGTGATCTTGCGCCGCCCGGCCTCGCCCTCCTTCTTGAGCTGCTCGAGGTAAGGCACCACCGCCGACAGCAACTGCATGATAATCGCTGACGAAATGTACGGCATGATACCGATGGCGAAGATGGACAGACGCTCCAGCGCGCCCCCGGAGAACATGTTGAACATGTCCAGGATCGTGCCGGCCTGCTGGTCGAACATCTGCTGCATCGCATCCTGGTCGATACCAGGGATGGTCAGATGCGTACCAGCACGAAACACCACCAGCGCCATGAGTACGAACATCAGGCGCTGGCGGACTTCGGTCAGTTTGGCGATTCCACCGAGTGAGGACATT
>SLBZ01000123.1 GCA_007126095.1 Aquisalimonas sp. | reverse complement strand
CGGTGCCGGGTGTATCCACCGGCAGGGGCAGGTCGGTGTAGAGCTCGCCCAGGAAGAACCAGGAGCCGGCCTGGTGGTTCAGCAACAGCGTGTGCTTGCCGATCCAGCCCAGGCCGGCCTTCTCGGCCAGCGGTTTCTCCATGACCGGCGCGCTGTCCACGAACACGCGATAGCCGGCTGACCCGGATGCGGCTTCGATGCGGGACGCGAGCTGCTGCAGCCGCTTGCGCATGAGCTTGTGGTAGTCGCGGCCCAGGGCATAGCGGGAGATAAAGGCGCGCGTGGCGTCGTCCAGAATCGCATCCCCATCAGCGGCGGTATCCGCAGGGTGATAGTCCATGCGCACGCTGATAACCCGTTGGGTCCCCGGGAGGAGCTGCTCCGGGCGGGTCCGTTTGCGGCCGTGACGGGCCATCCACTCCATGTCGCCCTGCCGGCCGTCGGCCAGCCACTGATCAAGTCGCGCTTCCGCCGTGTCGAGCCGGGTATCGGTAATCCCGACCTGCTGGAAGCCGAGCGCTCGCCCCCAGCTGCGGATGTTATCCGCCAGGCCCTGCAGACCGGGATCGATCGGCGTGTTGTCACGTGTCGTGCTCATGGCCGGCAGTGTACCGCGCCGCGGCCCTCGCGCCCCAGAGCGGGGAGGCCATGCGTTGCTCCTGCGCCTGCAGTTATACTGACGCTCATGTCGACTTTGCCCCATGCGCTCTATCGTCCGGATCAGGTGGCCGAGATGGATCGTCGTGCGATCCAGGACCACGGCGTGCCCGGTCTCGCTCTCATGGAGTGTGCCGGCGCCGCGGCCTACGACGCACTGCGCGCCGCCTGGCCGGAGCGTCGCCACCTGTGCGTGCTCTGTGGCGGTGGCAACAATGGCGGTGATGGTTACGTCATCGCCGAGCTGGCGCGCCGCGACGGGCTGATGGTGGACGTGCTGGCGCTGTCCGATCCCGAGCGCCTGCGCGGTGATGCCGCCACGGTGGCGGCCCAGTACGGTGCGGCAGCCGAGGTGGCTCCGTTCGCCGGTGCGCTGCCCGAGGGGTGTGATCTGGTGGTCGATGCCATGCTGGGCACCGGTCTGCAGCGCCCGGTGGAGGGGGCGTACCGGGAGGCCGTGGATGCGGTGAACGCCAGCGGGTTGCCCGTGCTGGCGGTGGATATCCCGTCCGGGCTCCACGGTGGTACGGGTGCCGTGCTGGGAGCGGGCGTCCGGGCTGACCTCACGGCCACGTTCATCGGTTTGAAAGCCGGACTGTTCACGGGCGAGGGTCCGGCACACACCGGGACGGTCCTGTACGACGGCCTGGGCGTGCCCGCGGCGGTCTTCGGCGGTATCGAGCCGATTGCACGGCGCAGCAGTCACGACGGGCTCCGGCACTGGTTCCCGCGGCGTGAACGTACTGCGCACAAGGGGCGCTTCGGGCACGTGCTGGTCGTCGGCGGGGATTCCGGAATGGGCGGTGCTGCCCTGATGGCGGCACGGGCTGCGGCACGATGCGGCGCGGGGCTCGTCAGTGTTGTCACACGGCGGGAGCACGCGCCGGGATTTCTCGCGGCACAGCCGGAACTCATGGTGCATGGGGAGGATCACCTTGCCGCACTGCTGCAGCGTGCCAGCGTGATCGTGCTTGGCCCGGGGCTTGGGCGCTCGCCGTGGGGGCAGGCGATGTACCGCGAGGTGCGTGCGTTCCCGGGGCCACAGGTGCTGGACGCTGACGCGCTCAACCAGCTGGCGGAGACGCCGGATCGCCACGATGAGCAGGTCCTTACGCCTCACCCGGGCGAGGCTGGGCGGCTGCTGGGAGTGGGGGCGGCAGAGGTCCAGCAGGACCGTTTCGCGGCGGCGCACGGCGTCATCGGGCGCTATGGCGGCACGGCGGTGCTGAAGGGTGCCGGTACGCTCGTGCTGGGGCCGGACGGCATCCCGGCGCTGTGTACCGACGGCAATCCCGGGATGGCCTCCGGCGGCATGGGCGATGTGCTCTCGGGTATCATTGGCAGCCTGATCGCCCAGGGTTTTCCGCCCGCCGAAGCGGCCGAGGCCGGTGTCTGTCTGCATGCAGCGGCGGCGGATCGGGCGGCCAAGGCAGGCGAGCGGGGGTTGCTTGCCACGGATCTGTTGGCTGAACTGCGAGCGTTGCTGAATCCGTCATGAGCGAACCAGTGTTGACACGCGGCGGGGTTGACGAAGGTATGGTCTGGCTGCCGGATGAGACAGCCACGGCCCGGTTCGGCGCGCGACTCTGGCACGCATGGGAAGGTGAACAGCAGTGCGTCATCCTGCTGGAAGGCGATCTCGGCGCCGGCAAGACGACGCTCGTGCGCGGCCTGCTCAGGGGGGCGGGCGTACAGGGCAGTGTGCGTAGCCCCACCTACACGTTGATCGAGCCTTACGCTCTCGGTGCGTGGCGCGTGCTGCACCTGGACCTGTATCGACTCGGTGATCCCGGGGAGCTGGAGTTTCTCGGTCTGCGCGACGAGCTCGGCCCGGCGACGCTGGTGCTGGTGGAGTGGCCGCAGCGCGGCCGTGGTGCACTGCCCGACGAAGACCTGATCGTGCATCTGGACCACGCCGGAGAGGGGAGGTCGGTTGGTGTGTCCGCCCGTTCCCCGCAGGGGGGGACCATGCTGCAGGTGTTGGCCAGAGGGTAACGGGGTCTAAGTTATTTTAATCAGCTGTTTAGAGCATGCCCTTGATGTTGTTCTTGCAATTTCGTGTTCAACGGGGTTACCGTTTCGGTAAATGTCTGTCAGAACAAGCGCCCGGGCCATGGCACGTTTATTCGTCCTGCTACTGCTGCTCGTTACCTCCGGCACTCTGATCGCCAGTCAGGTGCAGGTAGAGAACGTGCGTACGTCTGCGGGCTCCGAGCGCACACGGGTGGTATTTGATCTGAGCGGTGACGTTCAGCACCGCGTGTTCAACCTCAAGGACCCTGACCGGGTCGTGATCGACATCACGGG
>SLBZ01000048.1 GCA_007126095.1 Aquisalimonas sp. | reverse complement strand
GTCCTTGAGGCGATCCTTGATCTCCACGTAGCCGTCGGCGTGCCACACGGCCAGATCACCGGTGTGGTACCAGTCGCCCTTGAAGGCCTTGTCCGTGGCGCTCGGGTTCTTGAGGTAGCCCTTCATCACCGTGTTGCCGCGCATGAAAATCTCGCCCATGGTCTCGCCGTCCTGCGGCACCGGCTCCAGGGTCTCCGAGTCCGCCACCATCACCCCTTCGAGCGTCGGGTAGCGCACGCCCTGGCGCGCCTTCAGCCGGGCGCGCTGCTCCAGCGGCTTCTCATCCCACTCGTCGTGCCAGGCGCACACCATCACCGGGCCGTAGACCTCGGTAAGCCCGTAGACGTGGGTGACGCTGATACCCATTTCCTCCACGCCGCCGATCACCTGGGCGGGCGGCGCCGCACCGGCAGTCATGGCCTTGACCTCGTGGTTGATGCCCTGCTTCGAGGCGTCCGGGGCGTTGAGAATGGCGTTGAGCACGATGGGCGCGCCGCACATGTGGGTGACGCCCACGTCGCGGATGAGCTGCAGGATCTTCTCCGGGTCCACCTTGCGCAGGCACACGTGGGTGCCCGCACACGCGGTGATGGTCCAGGGGAAGCACCAGCCGTTGCAGTGGAACATGGGCAGGGTCCACAGATAGACCGGGCTGTGGCCGAGGTCCCAGACCATGGTGTTGCCCACGGCGTTCAGGTAGGCGCCACGGTGATGGTAGACCACGCCTTTGGGATCGCCCGTGGTGCCGGAGGTATAGTTGAGTGCAATGGCGTCCCATTCGTTGTCCGGGTTCTGCCACTGGAACTGCGGGTCGCCCTCGGCCAGCAGCGCCTCGTAGTCCAGATCGCTGAGCGGCTCGCCTTCCCCGTACTCCGGGTCGTCCACGTCGATCACCAGGATGTCGCGATCGACACGGCTCAGTGCCTCGTGGATCACCGGTGCGAACTCGCGGTCGGCGATCAGCACGCGGGCTTCGCCATGGCCGAGCATGAAGGCGATGGCGTCGGCATCCAGCCGCGTGTTGAGCGCATTCAGTACGGCACCGACCATGGGCACACCGAAATGGGCCTCCAGCATCTCCGGGATATTGGGCAGCATGGCGGCCACGGTGTCGCCCTTGCCGATGCCGCGGCGCTCCAGCGCGCTCGCGAGACGGCGGCAGCGAGCGTAGGTCTCGGCCCAGGTGCGGCGGATGCTGCCGTGAACCACCGCAGTGCGCTCGGGGTAGGTCGCAGCCGTGCGTTCGATAAAGGTCAGGGGCGACAGCGGGACGTAATTGGCCGGCGTCTGGTCGAGGTGGTGTTCGAAAATCGGTGCGGGCGATTGCATGACGTTCTCCTCCGGCTCGCGAATCGTTATCTCTAGTTACCACGGCCAGCGGCGCTGACGTAAGGGGACGGTTGCCCGCTGGCCACGTTTTGATCTGGGTCAATAGATCCGGTTACCCCCAATGGTGTCATGCGAGTACGGGAGAGGACAGGTTGTGGCCGCAGATCGGGTGGGCTGTGATGCGGATCACGCTTTCTGCAGCATTCTCTCCTATTCTTATAAAGTACAAGATATGTACAAGTAATATGCATTAACAACGCAGCTTTCATTGGGCGGGTAGGGACACCCTGGTTCGGGGACTGATTCCATGACCGAAGGACAAAGCAGGCTGGCCGAGACGTACCGCCGCGGCGACCGGCTCTCTCTGATTGTGATAGCTATCGCGTTGCTGCTCTCCGTTGGCATCATGCGCTGGTCCGGCACCTGGCATGCACCGGTGCTGGTGGGCGTGCCAACCTTGCTGCTGGCCGCGTTCGTCGCCTGGAAGCTGCCGGGAGCGCGGCTGACACGGGCGCTGATGGGGGTAGCCTACATGGTCATGGCTGGGTTGCTGATCCACCAGTCCCGGGGCTTGATCGAGTTCCACTTCGCCATCTTTGTGCTGCTGGCCTTTCTGCTGGTTTACCGGGACTGGCTGCCCGTGGTGGTCGGCGCCGCGACCACTGCCGTCCATCATGTGGTATTCCATCACCTGCAGCACACGGGGGCGCCCGTGTACATCATGGAGCGCGGTGACGCGTGGCTGGTGGCGGTGCACGCGGCATTCGTGGTGTTTGAGGCCATCGTGCTGGTTTACCTGGCACGGGTTTTCCATCGCGAAGGCGTGCAGGCGGCTGAGCTGGACGTGATTGCCGGTCACCTGCAGGAGCGGGACGGGCGTATCGACCTGGGGTTCCGGCTGCACGGGGCCTCCACGCCCCTTGCGCAGGGCATGAATACGTTCGTGGAGGGGGTGAACAGTGTCGTGGCCGAGGCGGTCAGGGTGCTGGACGAAGTGCGCGGGCTGGCTGATCGCAGTGAGACCGGAGCCGGTGAGGTGCACGACCGCGCCAGAGACCAGCAGAGCCGGCTGCAGTCCATCTCCTCCGCCATGACCGAGCTGACCGCCACCAGCGGTGAAGTGGCGCAGAACGCCGAGGCCTCCGCGTCGGCGGTGGAAGACGCCAACCGGCAGTCCGGCGAACTCCGGCAGGTCATGGAGGCTACGCTCGGGCAGGTGCAGGAACTGGAAAGGGCGCTGAACGCCGCCGCGGACGGCGCGGCGCAGCTCGAGGAACAGAGCCGCACCGTTGGTGAAGTTGTGGGCGTGATTCGTGACATCACCGGCCAGACCAACCTGCTGGCGCTGAACGCCTCCATCGAGGCCGCCCGTGCCGGCGATCAGGGGCGTGGGTTTGCCGTGGTCGCCGAGGAGGTGAGGGCGCTGGCAAGCCGGACACACCAGTCCACAGAGCAGATCGACGCGCAGATCGAGGCGCTGCAGTCGCATACTGCCGCCAGCGCGAGCATCATGCGCGACGGTGCCGATCAGGCCTCTGGCGGAGCACAGCAACTGGACACCGCCCGCAACCAGGTTGAGGGCGTCACTGGGCATATCGGCGGTATCGCCGACAACAGCCGACAGATCGCCAGCGCCGCGGAAGAACAGCGCCAGGTGGTGGAAGATCTCACGGCGCAGGTCGAGGAGATCAGCGCGAGCGCGGCGGAGACGGCGCGGGAGTCCAGCGACAATGTCTCCCGCAACCACCAGCTCCGGGATGTGATCGGAGAGCTGGAGGGGCGTCTCCGCCGTTTCAGTATCTGACGCCGGTCAGTCGTCGAAGACGATGACCTGCCGCACCGCCTCGCCACTGGCCAGGCGGTCGAAGCCATCGTTGATGGCGTCCAGCGTCAGGGTACGGCTAAGGAGCTGGTCGACGGGCAGCCGGCCTTGCCGGAACAGGCCCACGTAGCGGGCCACATCGCGCACCGGTACGCAGCTCCCCACGTAGCTGCCGCGCAGGGTCCGCTCCTCGGCCACGAGGCTGACCTGCTGAATCGAGACCTGGCGTTCCGGATGCGCGAGTCCACCGGTGACGGTGACTCCGCCGCGGCGGGTAATGCGGTAGGCGAACTCCAGCGCCTTCTCCGAGCCGGCCATCTCTATGGCGCTATGCACGCCACCCCCCGTGGCCTCGCGAATGCGATCCGCACTCCCGTCCTCGCTGCTGTTGAAGGTCAGCGTGGCACCAAGCTGCCGGGCCAGTGCGAGCTTGTTGTCGTCCACGTCGACGGCCACGACCTCGGATGCTCCGGCAACCAGGGCACCCATGACGCTGTTCAGCCCCACACCGCCAAGCCCGACGACCGCGACACTCTGGCCGGGGCGCACGTCCGCGGAGTTCACGGCCGCACCAACACCAGTCAGCACGGCGCAACCGAAGAGCGCGGCATGGGTCAACGGCAGTTCGGGGTCGATGCGGACCAACGAGTTGGTGGAGATTACGGCGTAGTCGGCGAAACCGGACACGCCCAGGTGGTGGTTGACGGTGGAGCCATCGGCCCGGCGCAGCCGGTGTCCGCCGCCAATCATCACGCCCTCGTTATTGGCCTTGCCGCCCGGTTCGCACAGGGCTGGCCGCCCCTCAGCGCACGGTCCGCAGTGGCCGCAGCTCGGGATGAAGACCGCCACCACATGGTCGCCCTCGCGCAGATCCCGAACACCGGGCCCCACCTGCTCGATCACGCCGGCGGCTTCGTGGCCCAGGGCCATGGGCACGGGTCTTGGCCGGTTGCCGTCCATCACGGAGAGATCCGAGTGGCAGAGGCCGGCGGCCTTGATGCGCACCAGCACTTCGCCTTCGCGGGGCGGGTCCAGGTCCAGTTCCTCGATCACCAGCGGCTGACTGTTCGAATAGGGGGCAGGGCGACCGATTTCCTGCAGCACGGCGGCACGGGTCTTCATGGGAGGGTTCTCCTTATCTTGTCTGACCGGGGATGCCCGAATACATTGCTGTCACCCTAGCAGAACTGCCGCGCGAGGGGACGTGTGGGCGCGTGCCGGTCCGGGCTGCTAAGCTGTCCGACGAGGACACAACAAGAAGAGGGTGACCCCATGTTGAAGCGTATCTCCATTCTGCTCGTCGCCGTGGCAGCGCTCGGTGGATTCACCACGGCCCAGGCCCTGGATGATGCCACCATCGATCAGTGGCTCGGCTCCATGAGCGAACTGCAGGAGTGGTCGGCGACCCACGATGATCTGGACGAAGATTTCGAATCTCCTGAGCACATCGACGACATGGATTTCGAAGCCATGCTGGCGGACACGGCCAGAGAGCATGACGAGATCCAGGGCATCATCCGTCGCCACGGCTATAGCGATGAGAACGAGTGGGCCGGTGTTGGCGACCGCATATTCCGCGCCATGATGGCTTCCGAGATGCGCATGAACCCGGAACGGGAACAGGAGATGGAGCGGGCGCTGCGGGAGATTGAAGAGCACCCGCAACTGTCGGACGAGCAGAAGGTCCGGATGCGCGAGCAGATCCAGCAGCAGATGGATGCGTTTTCCGGGATGTTCGAGGATGTGCCAGATGCGGATATCGAAGCGGTGCAGCGGCGTCGTGATGCGATCATGGATGTAATGGACGCTGACTGATCCAGCCGCGTGCCGCCCGTCGGGCGGCACGCAAGGCCGTCATTCAGAGATTCTGGCCGTTGTCGCGGATCTCCCGCAGGCGGTCGTTGATGCTGAACAGCACGATCCAGAACTCGCAGAACACGCGCAGGAACAGCCCGGCGAAGACGATGTAGAACAGCCCGCCGAGGAAACTGCCGAAAGTCATGCCGCTCTGCTGGTGCATGCCCGCACCTCCCATCATGCCGCCACTGAACATTATGGCCAGCCCCGACAGGACGATCACCACCAGACCCAGCCAGAACAGGATCTTGATCAGGATCGGGGCAATCATGCGGTCGAAGAAGAAAAAGTCCTTAACAGACATCTCGCGCTCCCATTGAATGAATTTTCGTTTTTGGAGCGTTCGATTCTATTGAGTACTCAACTGGTACTGAAAGGGCGCGGTGGCTGCACTGTGACGCGGGTCACGGGATGCCGGCCCGTGGTCGGCATCCCTCAGTGGTGCCCGAGTCAGGAGAGGGCGGGTGTGAGCTGGTCCGGTGTCTGTTCCAGCAGGACCCGCTCTCCGTGCAGCCCCTGGTTCAGCCGGTCGGCCAGTATCTCGACGATGCCCCCGTGCTCGCCGGCCAGGTGGGTCATGACGGTGCGCAGTCCGGGATTGCGTGCCTCCGCTTCGCGGCAGATGGTGGCCACGTCGCCCTCCGCGCCTGCGTGCCGGCCCGGCGAGAGGAACAGCATGGAGATGATGACCTCGCCATCCCGGAAGCCCGGTACATCGAGCAGGCGCTCCAGCAGCGGTTCGTTGAAGCGGTAGGCGTCACCGTCCCGGCGCTCCATGGAGCAGCCCACGACCCGCGATACCGTATCGCCAAGCAGCACACTCAGCTGCCCGGCCAGTCCATTACGCACCGCAGTGACTTCCGGGATCGGGCTGCCATGATCCACCAGCGCCACGGCTGGCCGTTCCATGCCGCCCTTCGCGCCTTCGACGCCGTCGCGGAGCAGATGCGCGAGCCGCAGATCGGTGGGGCCGAGCGGGTCCACCAGGCTGGGCGCCACGCGCACGCGGACATTCGGGAAATGCTCCTGGAGTGTACGGACCCGCTCCGGGATGTACTCGGTTAGCGCCCGACTGGGGCCGAAGAAGAACGGCAGAATGAGAAAATCGTCCACGCCTTCCCGGGCCCAGCGCGTGGCGGCGGGGCCGAACGTCTTCGCGGCCTCGCCGCCCAGGTCGGCGGCCGGCACCTTGTTGGAGTGGAGCAGCGATACCGGCTCCACCTCGGTGCCCGTGCGCTCCGTGAGCGCCGCGGCCACGCGCCGCAGGTTGAGCGTCGACGTGGCCCGTAGCGAACCGTTGTCGACCAGAAAGACCTTCTGCATCGGTGCTCTCCCGAGGGTTGTCAGTCAACAATGGCCTGATAGACCAGCGAGCGCAGCTCCCGCCGCATGGGCAGCAGACTCGACGGCATGAGCTGGGCCATCTGGATCACGATCAGGTCCTCTTCCGGATCGATCCAGAACTGGGTGTTGGCCATGCCGCTCCAGAAATACTCGCCGGGTGAGCCCATGGTCTCGGCCAGGGCCGGGTCCAGCACGACCGCAAAGCCGAGCCCGAAGCCAAGCCCGGCGCCCATGTGCGAGCTGTTGAAGCGCGGCTCGCCCATGTCCGCCATGGTACCGGGCAGATGGTTCATCTGCATGAACTCCACCGTCTTGCGGCCGAGTAGCCGGACGCCGTCCAGCTCACCGCCATTACGCAGCATCAGGCAGAAGCGCAGGTAGTCGCCGATGGTGGATGTGAGCCCGCCGCCCCCCGAGAACATGGTCACCGGTGCGTGGAACTGGCCGCCTGCGGGGTTATTGAACTCGGTGAGTCCGCCGGTCAGCTCCGGCGGCAGTTCCGTTGGCTGTGGCCCGATGCGCGGGGGTGGCATACGGGTGCTGGAGGTGTACATGGTGGCCAGGCGATCCTGCTGCCCGTGGGTCGCCCCGAAGCCGGTGTCGTGCATGGCCAGTGGTTCGAGGATCTCGTCGTGGAAGAAACGGTCCAGCGGCTTGCCGGAGATCACCTCCACCACCCGGCCGAGCACGTCGGTGGAGACGCCGTAGTTCCAGCGGGTGCCGGGGTGGAACAGCAGCGGCATCCCCGCCAGTCGCGAGACCATCTCGCCCAGTTCCGTGTCCGGTGCGTTGAAGCTGATGCCGTGGCGGTGGTAGAGCGTATCCACCGGTGATGCCATGAAGAAATGATAGGTGAGCCCGGCGGTGTGCGTGAGCAGGTTCCGCATGGTGATCAGCGTGTGCGCCGGCTCGCACTGCGGGTTGTCGGCATCGCCGCCGACCAGCACCTCCATGTTCTCGAACTCGGGCAGAAACCGGGCGATTGGGTCGTCGAGCTGGAATGCGCCTTGCTCGTAGAGCATCATCGCCGCGACACTGGTCACGGGCTTGGTCATGGAGTAGATGCGGAAAATGGAGTCCGCCGTCACCGGAGACCGCGCGTCCAGATCCAGGTAGCCGCAGGCGTCGAAATAGGCGGTCTCGCCGCCGCGATTGATCAGCAGGCTGGCCCCCGCCAGCCGCTCCCGCTCCACGTGCTCGCGCATCCACCGGCTGATCCGGCCGAGTCGTTCGCCGCTGAGTCCAACCGCCTGGGGATCTGTCGATTCCAACGCACCGCTCCTGTGATGACTGAGTGAGACATTCGTTCGAGCGTACTTGAATCCCGCATGTTGTGGTATGCATGGCATCGCAGAAAACCGGGAATAATAACGACGCGAGGAAAGCAGCATTATGAGCAATGCAGCGGAGAACGCCGCAACCAACGGGCCCATGGAACGCCAGCGGGCCATCTACAGCCGCGGGCTGGCGGCGAAGCCGCCGCGAGTGCCCACCGACTACGGGGAGCTGGAAGCCCGGGCCGAGCGCTGCATGAGTGCGCAGGCGTTCGCCTATATTGCGGGAGGCGCCGGCCGGGAGGATACCGTTGCCCGCAATCGGTCCGCCTTCGGGCAGTGGCAGATCGTGCCGCAGATGCTGCGCGACGTGGGCGAACGGGACACCGGGATCACCCTGTTCGGTCAGCGCCTGCCGTCACCCTTTCTGCTCTCGCCCGTGGGCGTGCTGGAAATGGCGCACCGGGATGCGGATGTGGCCGTCGCGCGGGCGGCCGCCCGGGCGCGGGTGCCGTATATCTTCTCCAACCAGGCAAGTCGGCCCATGGAGGCCTGTGCCGCCGCCATGGGGGATGCGCCGCGCTGGTTCCAGCTCTACTGGAGCAAGTCCGACACGCTGGTGAAGAGCCTGGTGCAGCGCGCCGAGCGCTGCGGATGCACAGCCATCGTGGTCACCCTGGATACCACGCTGCTGGGCTGGCGCAGCCGCGATCTGGACCTGGCCTATCTGCCGTTTCTGCGCGGCCGGGGGATTGCCCAGTACACCTCCGACCCGGTGTTTCTGGACTCGCTGGATGAACCGCTGCCGGCGGACGCCCGGAACGTGCGCCCGCCGGTGAATCTGCACACCCTGCGCGCCGTGCTGCAGGCGGCGCGGGCTTTTCCTGAAGGAACTCTGGCCAGCCTCCGCTCCGGGCGCGCACTGACGGCCGTCCGCCGGTTTATCGCCACGTATTCGCGACCCACCCTGACCTGGGACGATCTTGCCTTTCTGCGGGAGCACACCCGGCTGCCCATCGTGCTCAAGGGCATTCTCGACCCGGATGACGCCCGCCGGGCGGTGGACTACGGGGTGGACGGGCTGATCGTGTCCAATCACGGCGGGCGGCAGGTGGACGGTGCCGTGTCCACCATCGAGCAATTGCCGCGCATCCGCGATGCCGTGGACGGGCGGATGCCCCTGATCCTGGACAGCGGCGTGCGCGGCGGCGCTGACGCGTTCAAGGCGCTGGCGCTGGGGGCCACGGCGGTGGGCATCGGTCGCCCTTACTGCTACGGCCTGGCCATCGCCGGGGAGGCGGGGGTCGGAGAGGTGATTGCCAACCTGAAAGCGGATTTCGAGCTGACCATGGCGCTGGCGGGGTGTCGCTCCATCAGTGAAGTAACCGCGGAACGGCTGCGTGCCGGCGACGCCGTCAGCGCGTGAGGCGGCCCGAGTCCGGGTCCGGCGTCTCGGCTCGTGCTTCCTCCAGTGCCCAGACCAGCATGCAGCGGAGCTCTTCCCGGTCCGACAGGGCCGGCTGTGCCGCGCGCCAGGCCAGCAGCAGCGATGCCACGGCCGCCAGCCCCAGCCCGGACCACTGGGCGAGGGCGGTGAGGCCGTGCTCGGCCACGTAGGGGGCCGCGGCGAGCAGCCCGAACGCGGTCAGCAGCGCCAGCACGGCGGGGCCGGTGCTGGCCGCGGGGTAGCCGCGCCGCCGCATCTCCCGCTCGGCATCACAACATGTGAGGGCGCTCTCGAGGGTCGCGGGGGTGCACTGCGGGTGCTCCTGCAGCCGCTCGCGGAACAGTGCATACCGGGCGCCCAGCATGCCGCGGCGGTAGCGGCGCAGGAGCGCATTCTGCCGGTTTGAGCCTTCCCGTGCCTGGATCACAGCCATGGCGCGGTCCTCCAGCACCAGCCCGCCCAGCAGGCCGATCAGCAGCACCACCACGACCACCACGGCCGGCGTCCACCAGCCTTCGGTGATCAGCGGCGCCACTGCCAGTGCCGAGATGGCGAAGAGCACGCAGATCAGCAGCGCCAGCCCCGAGAAGCTGACCACGTGCCGCGTGAGAAGCAGTGCCAGAATGCGCGCCCGGGAGCACTCGTCGTAGATCTGCTGGATGAGTAGCCATTCTCGCAAGGCGAGCGTCCTTTCTGCATGGGGCCAACGGGGATGCAGCGCGCCGGCAGCGCGGGTGTGGCCGCCAGCCGGACGATACCTTACGCGTTCCGGTTGCCGTCGGGAAGGGAGAAACGGTCGATCGGCACGGGGCCGGGCGACGCTTCGGCCGCCGGCCCCATGGGGTGTCGTGTTGCCGGGTCAGAACTGGAGGTCCAGGGCGACGTTGACCTGCACCGAGCGCGGCATCTCGTTGCCGTCGAACGACGCCGTCTCCAGCGCATAGGCGGCATCGATGTGCAGGGCGCGGAAGTAGGTCACCCCCGCCATCACGTAGCTCAGCTCCTCGCCGGCCAGGTTCTGCTTGTAGCCGAGTCGCGGGCTAGGGATCCAGAAGGTCTGCGGCACGTAACTGCCGTGGATGGCCGCCCATTGGTGCTCGTCGCCGGTGGTGTCGGCCACGCTGTTGGCGTCCAGCCGCGCCCCCGCCACCCAGCGGCGGTTCTGGGTGAACACCTGGCCTTCCAGGGTGATCTGCCGCTCCATGGTCCAGCTGCTGCCGTTGCGCTTGGCCTGGGGGTTGGCCTTGAAGAAGGCGCAGGACTGCGCGTCGGGGTCGTTTCCGCAGACATCCGGGTAGTCGAAGGAGGGCTCGTTGATGTTCTTCAGGGTGGCGCCGGCGGAGTAGCTGCCCGCCATCCAGTACAGCCCGGCGTCCAGCCCGAGGCCGTTGGACGTCTCCTGGTTGTCCCCGAACTCGTCCTCGGCCCGGTCCTCGGTGTCGTCACCCTCGTCCAGCAGGACGCCCGAGCGGGCCAGGGTGACCTGGTACATGTTCAGGGTGGCGCCGGCGTGCAGCGTTCCCAGGGCGTTGCTCATAACCTCCCGCGAGTAACCACCGCTAAGGCGGCCAACGATTCCGCCCTGGACCGCCAGGCCGGCATCTTCATTGGGTTCCAGAGTCGCCAGTGTTTTGTCGCCGTCCATGATGATCGGATATCCCGCGTCGTCTTCCCCGATACTGAGCTCTGTGATATCGATATCCGAATCGAGTTCGTCGTTGCTGTCCAGAAGCTGATCGAACCCGGTAGAGAACGCGTCACCAGACGATTCGACCGCGGCGCGACCTTCGATGTAGGCGCCGTAGTCCACTGTAATAACGCCTCCAAGGCGTTCCGACCGAATGCTAAGTGGCGCGGCCGGCCCCCCAAGGGAGCCGTTGAACTTCACGTAAGCTGCATCGGAGACTTCGCTCACGAATGTGTTGGCGTCGTCCTCGAAGACAGTGATGTCACCTATCAAAGACTCAAGATCGGCTTTTGCCTTTTCGATGTCTTCCTGCGAACTTATTGACTCAAGCGTGTTATCGAATTCGACTAGACGTTTGTCGAGTTTCTCGAAATCATCCCCGATCCGCTCCAGATCCTGATCGAAGTCGTCCGCCTCGCCGATCTCGATGCCGAGCCCGATGTTCGCCAGCCCGGCGCGCACGCGGCGCTCACCCAGGGAGGGGGCGG
>SLBZ01000138.1 GCA_007126095.1 Aquisalimonas sp. | reverse complement strand
TTTTCGAATGGCACGTGAAGTCCACCACCAAGGCGCAGCAGGGGCTGTACGAGTACGACGCCGTGTCGCGCCTGCGCGATTCGCAGTTGGGCGACGACCGCGTCCACGACATCGCCAACTACATCGTCAAGGGCCCGCTGTGGCACTGTTTCGAGTCGGACACCCAGCCGGTGCTGCTCATCGACGAGATCGACAAGGCGGACATCGAGTTCCCCAACGACCTGCTCCGGGAACTGGACCGCATGGAGTTCTACGTCTACGAGACCCAGCAGATGGTGCGCACGAAACACCGCCCCATCATCGTCATTACCAGCAACAATGAAAAAGAGCTCCCGGACGCCTTCCTGCGCCGGTGCTTTTTCCACTACATCAACTTTCCCGACAAGGAGACCATGGCGCAGATCGTCGATGTCCATTTCCCGGGCATCAAGAAGGATCTGCTCAAGGAAGCCATGGAGCTCTTCTTCGAGCTGCGCGACGTGCCGGGGCTGAAGAAAAAGCCATCCACTTCCGAGCTGCTGGACTGGCTGAAACTGCTCATGGCCGAGGACGTGGATGCGTCCACGCTGCGGGAGAACACCAAGCACAAGATGCTGCCCCCGCTGCATGGCGCGCTGCTCAAGAACGAGCAGGACGTGCATCTGTTCGAGCGCCTGATGTTCATGTCCCGGCGCAACAAATCCAACTGAGCCGATCCCGTCGGCGGGAGAGGGCAGCAGGATGCTCATCGACTTCTTCTTCGAGCTGCGCAAGGCGGGCCTGAAGGTCACGCTGACCGAGTACCTGACGCTGATCGAGGCGCTGGACAAGCGGCTCGCGGTGTGCAGCGTGGACGATTTCTACTTCCTGGCCCGTGGCATCATGGTCAAGGACGAGACTCTGTTTGATCGCTTTGATCAGGTTTTCGGTAATTATTTTAGTGGCATAGAGAACATTTTTGGGGAAGAGATCGAAGGCGAGATTCCCGAAGAATGGCTCCGCGCCATGGCCGAGCGCCTGCTCACCGAGGAAGAAAAGGAGCAGATCGAGTCCCTCGGCGGCTGGGACGAGCTCATGGAAACCCTCAAGAAGCGGCTCGAAGAGCAGAGCGAGCGACACGAGGGTGGCAACAAGTGGATCGGCACCGGCGGCACGTCACCCTTCGGTGCCAACGGGTACAACCCGGAAGGCATTCGCATCGGCCAGGACAAGTCCCGCCACCGCCGTGCCGTGAAAGTCTGGGACAAGCGCGAGTACCGCAACCTGGACAGCTCCCGGGAAATCGGCACGCGCAACATCAAGATGGCCCTGCGGCGGCTGCGTCAGTTCGCCCGCCAGGGTGCCGATGACGTTCTGGACATGGACGACACCATCCGCTCCACGGCCCGCAACGGCGGCTATCTGGACCTGAAGATGGTCCCGGAGCGGCACAATGCCGCCAAGGTGCTGCTGTTCTTCGATGTGGGCGGCTCCATGGATGACCACATCCGGGTGTGCGAGGAGCTGTTCTCGGCGGCGCAGATGGAGTTCAAGCACCTGGAGTACTTCTATTTCCACAACTTTCTCTACGAAGGTGTGTGGAAGGACAGCCGTCGTCGCCACTCGGAGGTGACCAGCACGTGGGACGTGCTCCATACCTACGGTCACGACTACAAGGTGATCTTTGTCGGCGACGCCACCATGAGTCCCTACGAGATCCTGTATCCGGGGGCCAGCGTGGAACACTGGAACGACGAGGCGGGTGCCACCTGGATGCAGCGAGTGCTGGAGGCTTTCCCCAAGGCGGTGTGGCTCAATCCGGAGCCGGAAAACCGCTGGGATTACACACCCTCCATCAAAATCACCCGGGAGCTGATGGAAGAGCGCATGTACCCGCTGACGCTGGATGGCATGGACGAAGCCATCAAGTACCTAAGTAAGTAGGGTGCCGGGTCAGCGGCCCACGGCGAGGGGTTCGACGCGGCTCCTGATTGCACCGCTGGCCACCGCTTCCATGAAGTCGTCGGCCAGCGCCCGTGTCGCCTCCGAGGCCGCCTGCCAGTGTTCGATGCGGGTGGCGTCGTCACCGGCATAGCGGTAGAAGTCCTTGCGGTTCGGTACCTTGCCTCCGGGCAGTCCGGCGATCCATTCCTCCGTGGGTGCGACCACTAGCACGTTGTCCATGTGCGACCGTTGTGGGCGCCGCCACGGCACAAGCTTGTCGAACCAGCCCGGAACCACGCGCGCCTCGTAGTGCGGAAACAGCACCACGTTGTCGCCAGTGGCGTAGGGGAGGTCCATCTGGTAATCGAGGAGTCCGCCATCCTGGTAGAGGCCGGGCCCGGCCCCCGGTATGTCGATTTCGGGTTCCATGACCGTGGGGATGGACCCCGAGGCCAGCAGTGCGCTGGTCAGGTTGTCAGCGGACAGTGGCGTCTCCTGCAGCGGAAATGGCTGCAGCCTGCCCAGCGGCGGGCGTCCGGCGGGGTGGTGGAACAGGACCCGCTCGAAGAAGCTCCCGAGCGTGCGGCGTGCCATCATGTTGGCGAGTCCGGCCCCGGCAAGGCCCGCCGTCAGCGCGTGACGGTTGCGGCTGCCGGTAAGCCCGAGACCGCGGACGGCCATGACGTTCAGCTGCAATGCGGTGTTGCCGAGGATCTCGTCGGCGCCCGTGTGCCCCAGCACTTCGCCAAGAATCCGTCGCGCCTCGCCGCTGATCTCCCGGGAGTCCGGCCTGGTGCTGTACCGCTGTGCCATGTAGGCGTCCTCGAAACGCTGGAAGGCGGCCTCGGGGTCGGCCTGTGCGGCGCAGGCGAACCGCCAGGTGGCAATGGAGGAGCCGATCAGGAATCGGGGTGCGGTGCGGGTGCCCGGCAGCCAGTGGGCGAACAGGGCGCGGTCCAGGTGGTTCAGCGCGAGCCACTTGGGGCCACCCGCGGCGCCGGCAAGGCCGGCGACCTGCGACGGCGCCAGCCCCCCGTCACGAATGCGGGCGAGCGCGCCGGGGCCGGCGAGAAAGCGTAAAACGGGTTGACGAAATTCGGCCATCGGGCAGGCTCTCCGGGAGCGAAACGAGGTGGTATCCTCGTTTCGGGCGACCGGAGCGTCAAGGGGACGGTTGATGACAGAAGTTTTCTGGGAAGACCAGGATGTGGGCGCGATCCGCGAGTTCGGCGACATGGTCGTGGACGAAACCCGAATGCGCGCCTTTGCCGTGGATTACGACCCGCGTCCAGTGACGCTGGGGGAAGCGGCCCAGTGGCCCGAGATGCACGATCAGCGGCCGGTGGCCAGTGATCTCCACGTCTCCGGCCTGTGCATGCGCATGATGGTGGATCACATCCTGCTGCGGAGCAGCTCTCTCGGGTCTCCGGGTATCCAGCGGCTGCGCTGGCTTGGCCCCGTGTTCGCGGGGGACCGCCTGTCCGTGCGGCAGGCGGTGCTCAGCAAGCAGCGGCACCCCCGCCGCGGTGATGTGGGCTTCATCAACAACCGTACCGAGGTGCTCAATCAGCACGGACGACTGGTCATGTTCATGGAGTCGGCGGGGATGTTCCGCCTGCGTGAGCCGCTGCCCGTTCCGGAGGAGGACGCATGAGCACTCGTTACTTTGATGCCTTTGAGCACGGCGAGTCCGGCGTCACCGGCACGTTCGGTGTTACAGAGTCCGACGTGGTCGGTTTCGCGGGCCAGTACGACCCGCAGCCCTTCCACCTGGACGATGCGGCCGCCCGGGACACCCTGTTCGGCCGGCTCGCTGCCTCTGGCTGGCACACCACGGCGATTGCCAACCGTCTCCTGGTGAACGACTGGCTGCACGATGCGGCCATCGCGGGTGCCGAGGGGTTCGACAACCTGCGCTGGCGGCGGCCCGTGTATCCCGGGGATGTGCTGCGCTGCCGGTATGCGGTGACAGACCGGCGCTCGAGCCCGGATCCGCGCTTCGGTGTGCTGAGCGTCGACGTGGGCGTCCTGAATCAGGACGACGTAACGGTCATGAGCATGAAGTGGTTGCCCTGGATTGCCCGGGAGCCGCAAACGGCGGAGTGAATGCGGGGCGGTACTACAGGCGGCCGACCCAGGTATCGCCTTCACGCTCGAACGTGATGGCGCGCTCCAGCTCGCTCCCGTCGCCAAAGCGCAGCCGGCCTTCCACACGGACCACATCCTCGGACGTCTCGTCGCCGCCGTTGTCGATGATGACTTCGTCCAGCCCGCCGTGGCTTTCCATGTGCGTTTCCACGGCGTCCGCGTACGTGTAATAAGCGCCGCCGCGGAACGTGTCGCCGAGGGCCCCCTCCGGTGCGAACGTCTCCAGCGCCGTCTCGCGCTCCCCCTGGCTGAGCTGGACGAAGAAGTGCTCGTAGGCGCCGCCCGGGGTATCCGGACCGCTGGATGTGTCACACGCGGCGAGGAGCAGGGCGGCGGCGGCCGCAAGCGCGATGCGCAGAAGATGAGTCATGATTCCACCTCACGGGGCACCGGTCGTGTCTGCAGGCAGCCATCCATGGATGGTTCCATGCTGCGCCATTCGGTTGATGGCGTCCAGAGCCTGAAGAGGTCAGCGGGGATGAAGCTCGCGGCGCAGATCGTCCATCAGGCGGTGGAACTGCTCCTCCAGAGCGCCGTACTCCCGCCGCAGCAGCGGCAGCGTGTCGCCCAGCCCCGGATCACGGCGCATGCGCATGGCGATGCGCTCCAGTGCCATGCTGATGATCTCCAGGTCGCCGTAGCTGCTGAGCCAGTCGTCCCGGATCATGCGCTCCATCATCCGTTCGCCGCCAGCAGGCCACAGTGCCCGGGTACGCTCCAGGCTGCCGTAGGCGTTGTCGAGGAACCGCGGCAGCGGCGTGCTGGCGTAATCATCCCAGTGACGGACGAGAAAATGGTCATTGACCATGTCCAGAATGATGCCGGCGGCGCGGCGGCGGTCCGGCCCCAGGTATGAGCGGGCGACGGCAGTGGCGGGGTGTCGGTCGGAGACGCTGTCCACGAAGCGGTGACGTCGGGCGCCGTCCAGCACGCGATCGGGGAGGGTGTGATGCTCGAGACGGCCCTTGATCCAGTCACCGGCGAGGTTGCCCAGGCGGTGGTGGTCGTCGGCGTCGGAGAGATAGAGGTGGGCGAGGTAATTCACGGGGGCCACCTGGCGGCGTGCGGGGTGACCGCACACCGCCTGTTGCCGGAATCAGCCGCTGGCGGAGTTGCGCCGCCGTGGGCCGCCGCGGCCGCCCTGGCCGGAGCCGGATTTCTTCGGCCCGCTGCGTGAACCGGCAGGGCGCTTCTGCTTCACCGGCGGTTTCGGTTCCACCAGCATCTCCGGCGTGACGATCTCGGACGGAATCTTCTGCTCGATGTACGCCTCGATGTCGGGCAGCGAGTAGACGTACTGATCACACGCCAGGCTGATGGCGTCGCCGCTGGCGCCGGCGCGGGCGGTGCGGCCGATGCGGTGCACGTAATCCTCGGCTTCCTGGGGGAGGTCGAAGTTGATCACGTGGCTTACGGCCGGGATGTGCAGCCCGCGTGCCGCCACGTCGGTGGCCACCAGAATGGGCAGGTCGCCGCTCTGGAAGCGTTTGAGCAACTGCTCGCGCTTGTTCTGCGGGATATCTCCGGAAATCACCTGGCCGTCGTAGCCGTTGCCCTGGAGGTAGCCCACCACGTCGTCCGCCGTGCGTTTGGTATTGACGAACACGATGGTGCGCTCGGGCGTGTGGTCCTTGAAGATGCCCAGCAGCAGCGGGATCTTGTCTTCCTTGGGCACGTGGTAGAGCTTCTGTGTGACGTTGTCCGCGGTGACCTGCTCGGTCTCAATGCGCACGATCTCGGGGTCGTTCATGTGCTCGTACGCCAGTTCCATCACCCGGTGAGAGAGGGTGGCGGAGTAGAGCATGTTGATGCGTTTGCTCGGCGGCGGCATCTTGCGCAGTAGGTAGCGGATGTCGTCGATGAAGCCCAGGTCGAACATGCGGTCGGCTTCATCCAGCACCACCACCTCGATGTTCTTGAGGCTGAACACGCGCTGCTTGAAGAAATCGATGATGCGCCCGGGCGTGCCGATGATGATGTCGGCCTCGTCCTCAAGCGCCTTGCGCTGGCTCTCGTAACCGGTGCCGCCATACACGGCGACGCACTTCAGTCCGGTAAACCGCCCGAGCAGCTCGGCATCCTTGTGGATCTGGATGGCCAGTTCGCGGGTCGGCGCCAGCACGATGGCCCAGGGCCCGCGCTTGTCTTCCTCCACCGGCGTTTCCATGAGGTGGTGCATGGTGGCGAGGAGGAAGGCCGCGGACTTGCCCGTTCCGGTCTGAGCCTGGCCGGCAACGTCCCGACCCTTCATCGCCAGGGGCAGGGTTGCCGCCTGGATCGGCGTGCAGTGCGTGAACGCGGTTTCGTCGAGGCTGTCCTGGAGGCTGGGGCTCAGCGCCAGGGACTTGAGTGTAACGTCTGTCATGTGGTCATTTTCCATGGCCGGAGAGGGTAACTGAAAACACGCGCTTTGTCGCGTGTTTCCGGCGCTGCGAGGGGCGCCGTGGCATGGCCCGGCGAGGCCGGTTGGTGTATGGTTTCGGCCTTTGAAGGTCAGGTGACTCCGGGCATGGCCCAACGTCTCTTTATCGTTCTGCTGAATACGCCGCTGGAGAACGCTTCGGCACCCCTGGCGCAGGCCGCCGTTGCGGCCGCCATGGGCACGCAAACGGATGTGGTTTTCACCGGCGATTCCGGGGCCATCGCCGTCGAGGGGGCAGCGGCAGCTCAACCGGCAGCCGACGGGTCCGGCCGGTCGCTGCATGCGCTCATAGCCGACGCCGCCGAGGCCGGGGTGACATTCCGGATCTGTTCTCCTGCGGTGGCGCGCTTCGGCGAAGCGCTCATCCCCGAGATCCGGGAGGTGGTCGGCGCGGCCTGGCTGGCAGCCCGGGTGATGGAGCCCGACACGGTAACCCTGACCTACTGAGACACTCCAGTGACTGAACGAGGACTCCCCATGAAGCACCATGAGGTCCGGGCCGCCCTTGAGGGCGCCGAGCGGATTCACGACGGCGCTGCCGTGGAAGCGGCATTGGCCCGCATGGCGGCGGAGATCACCGCGGACATGGCCGACGATCTCCCTCTGGTTCTGTGCGTCATGATCGGCGGCCTGGTGCCCGCCGGTCGCCTGCTGCCGCTGATGAACTTCCCGCTGGAAGTGGACTACGTCCATGCCACCCGCTACCGGGGAGAGACGTCCGGCGGGCATCTGCACTGGGTCGCCAGGCCGCATACACCGCTGAAGGACCGCACCGTGCTGATCATCGACGACATCCTCGATGAAGGTCGCACCCTGGCCGCCCTGCAGGACTATTGCGCGGAAGAGGGCGCGGAGCATGTGCGCACTGCCGTACTGGTGCGCAAGGACCACGACCGCTGCCTGCCCCAGGTCCGGGCCGACTACATCGGCCTGAACGTGGACGACCGTTACGTGTTCGGCGCTGGCATGGACTACCACGGCGTGTTGCGTAACGTGGACGGCATTTACGCGATCCGCGAGGAGGACTAATGGCTGTCGCGATCATTGGCGGAACCGGCCTGACTCGGCTCGATCACCTTGAGATTACCCACCGGGAGGTGGTGCACACTCCCTTCGGCGAGCCGTCGGGCCCGATCACCCACGGTATTCTGCACGGGCGGGAGGTGCTGTTTCTGGCCCGTCACGGTTACGGCCACACGATCCCGCCGCACCGGGTGAACTACCGCGCCAATCTCTGGGCGCTGCAGCACCTGGGCGTTGAGCGGTTGTTTGCCGTGGCCGCCGTTGGCGGTATTCACGAGGCCATGCATCCGGGGCGGGTGGGGTTCCCGGATCAGGTGATCGACTACACCTGGGACCGCAAACACACGTTCTTCGAGGACGACCTGACCCACGTCACCCACATTGATTTCACTTATCCGTATGACGATGGCATGCGGCAGTTGCTCATGGCGGCCGCGCGGGAAGTGGGCCTGGATGCGGTGGAGGGGGGCACCTACGGGGCCACGCAGGGGCCGCGCCTGGAGACCGCCGCGGAAATCCGGCGCATGAAGCAGGACGGCTGTGACGTGGTGGGCATGACCGGTATGCCGGAGGCCGCCCTGGCCCGGGAGCTGGGGATCGGTTACGCCAGCTGCACCGTAGTGGCGAACTGGGCCGCCGGCCTGGACCCGGCACCGATCACCATGGAGGAGATCGAGCGCCACCTGAACACCGGTATGGAAAACGTCCGGCGGCTGTTCGGGGCGCTCATCCCGAAGCTGTAAGGGCGGGGCCTTCAGCCCTCTTCCAGCTCTTCCCAGCGGTTGTAGGCCTGCTCCAGCTCCTGCTCGAGGGTCTGCAGACGCTGAGTGGTTGCGTTCACCGTGTCCGGATCCTGCTGATAGAACGTCGGGTCCGACAACTGCTTTGAGAGTTCCGACTGCTCCGTCTCCAGCGCCTCGATACGCCCGGGCAGAGCCTCCAGCTCCAGTTTCTCCTTGTAGCTAAGCTTGCGCGCGGGCGAGGGGGGCGCGGCGGTGGCTGATTGTGCCTTGCCCGTGCCCTCGGTGGCCGCTGCCGGGCGCGTATCCGGTTTCACTGGTTCCGGGCGCTGGCGCAGCCAGTCGGAATAGCCGCCGATGTACTCCCGCAACGCGCCGTCCGGGTCGAAGGCGAAGGTGCTGGTGACCACGTTGTCCAGAAACTCGCGGTCGTGGCTGACCAGCAGCACGGTGCCGTCAAACCCCATCACCTGCTGCTCCAGCAGGTCCAGGGTCTCCAGGTCCAGGTCGTTGGTGGGCTCGTCCAGGACCAGTACGTTCGCCGGCCGGGTGAACAATCGCGCCAGCAGCAGGCGGCTGCGCTCGCCGCCGGACAGGGATGAGACCGGCACCCGGGTGCGGGAGGGCTCGAACAGGAAGTCCTGCAGGTAGCCCACAACGTGCTTCTCCTGGCCGTTGATGCGCACCGTCTCGCGTCCGCCGCCGACGGTGTCCCGGACCGTTGCATTCGGGTCCAGGCTCTCCCGGAGCTGGTCGAACCAGGCCACTTCCAGGCTCGTGCCCCAGCGGATCGAACCCGCCGACGGCTGCAGGTCGCCCAGCAGCACCCGCAGCAGGGTTGTCTTGCCGCAGCCGTTGGGGCCGATCAGGCCGATCTTGTCACCGCGCTGGATGGTGGTGGAGAAGTCGCGGAAGAGCGGCTCGCCATCGTACGCCGCGGCGAGCTGCTCGGTCTCGATCACCAGCTTGCCCGAGCGCTCCGCACTCTGGGCTTCAATGCGCGCCGTGCCGGAACGCTCCCGGCGCTGGCGGCGCTCCTCCCGCATGGCCTTCAGGGCGCGCACCCGGCCCTCGTTGCGGGTGCGGCGCGCCTTGATGCCCTGGCGGATCCACGCCTCTTCCTGCGCCAGCTTCTTGTCGAACCGGTCCTGCTCTTTCTGCTCGGCCTCCAGTGCGGCCTCCCGGCGCTCCAGGTACTTGTCGTAGTTGCCCGGCCAGCTGGTGAGCTGCCCGCGATCCAGCTCCAGAATGCGGGTGGCCAGCCGGCGCAGGAAGGCGCGGTCGTGGGTGATGAACAGCACCGTGCCGCTGTAGCCGAGCAGCATGCGCTCCAGGCGGTCCACGGAGTCGATGTCCAGGTGATTGGTGGGCTCGTCCAGGAGCAGGATGTCCGGCTCGTTCACCAGCGCCCTGGCCAGCAGGACCCGGCGTCGCCGGCCACCGGAGAGCGCATCGAACGGCTGATCGCCGTCCAGCTCCAGGCGGCTGAGCACGGCGTCCACGCTGGAGGCCAGCTGCCAACCGCCGTGGGCTTCGATTTCCTGCTGCAGGGCGTCGAACTCGTCGGTGACGGCGTCGTCGCCCGCCGCGACCCGCGCACTGAGAGTGTTCCAGCGCTGCAGGGTGGTGCCGATGCTGCCCAGACCTTCCGCAACCACGTCCCGGACGGAGCGCTCGCCGAGACCGGGGACGTCCTGCTCCATGCGTGCGATGCGCAGGGTGTCCCGGCCCATGACGCGGCCGCTGTCGGGTTCCTGGGTGCCCTCGATGACCTTCATCAGGGTGGACTTGCCGGTGCCGTTGCGGCCGAGCAGACAGATGCGCTCGCCGGACTGGAGCTCCAGGTTGACCCGGTCCAGTACCGGCGGGCCGCTGAATGCCAGCGAGATATCCTGTAATTGCAGTAGCACTGCGCCTCCGAAGCCGCCGTGTGGCGGGTTGCGGGTGAAACGGGTTCAGTAGTGTGGCGGCGGGGGCTCCGGGGCCTCGCCGCCGCCACCGTCGTCGGAGCGCTGCTCTTCGATACCGCGCAGCCGGCGATGAAGCTGCTGGATCTGCTCCTGCTGCTGGTCGATGATCTTCTGCTGGCGCAGCAGGCTCTCCGTCAGGGTGTCGATGGCGTCGTCCTGGTGCGTCAGGCGGATCTCCAGATCGGCCAGCCGCTCGTCCACGGGGTCACTCATGCCGGGTCTTCCTCGCTTTCGGCCTGTTCCAGGCGCTCCATGGCGTCCATCCAGTCGGCTTCCCGTCGCTCCATGTCCCGTCGCAGGCGCGTCTGCTCGTCCAGCAATTCCTGCAGACGGCTCTCTCCACCATCCTCGTAGAGCGTAGGATCGGCGAGCGCCGCCTCCACGTCTTGCACTCGGGTGGACAGCCGTTCCACGTCGGCCTCCAGCCGCTTGACCTCTTTGCGCAGCGGCTGCAGCTGCTTGCGGCGCTCCGCGGCGCGCTGGCGCTGCTCCTTGCGGTTGCCGCTGCGCTCGTCCCCGTTTCCGGCTGCCGCCGGGGCACCGGCGGTGCGGCGCTCGGCCAGCCAGCGGGAGTAATCGTCCAGGTCGCCGTCGAAGGCCCGGGCTCGCCCGTCGGCGACCAGTAGCAGTCGGTCGGTGGTGCTGCGCAGCAGGTGGCGATCGTGTGCGATCACCACCAGCGCGCCGGCGTAATCCTGCAGTGCCATGGTCAGCGCGTGGCGCATGTCCAGGTCCAGATGGTTGGTGGGCTCGTCCAGCAGCAGCAGGTTGGGGCGCTGGTATACCAGCATGGCCAGAACCAGCCGCGCCTTCTCGCCGCCGGAGAACGGCGCCACCGGCGACAGCGCCATGTCACCACTGAAGCCGAATCCGCCCAGGTATTTGCGCAGCTCCAGCTCCTTCGCCTTTTCATCCAGTCGTTGCAGATGAACCACTGGCGAGGCCCTGGGGTCGAGCTGCTCCAGCTGGTGCTGGGCGAAGTAGCCGATGCGCAGCTGGTGCGCCGGCTCCCGGCTGCCCCGAAGCAGGGGCTGCTCGCCGGCCAGCAGGCGGATCAGCGTTGATTTGCCCGCGCCGTTGGGGCCGAGTATCCCGAGCCGGTCCCCCGGCGC
>SLBZ01000096.1 GCA_007126095.1 Aquisalimonas sp. | reverse complement strand
ATAGCGAAACGCGATCGATCACGACAACCAGCCCATCCCGACGACTCTCGCCGGATAACCCGGTTTCGAGTCAAGGAGCGCGCAATGGCCCTTTCCAGGCAGAGTGTGGGACTGTATCTCGGCCCCAGTGTTCTGATTGCAGGCCTGCTCATCGGGCCACCCGCCGGGCTGGAGTCGAGCGAGTGGGCAGTGGCGCTAGTGGCGATTCTCATGGCCACCTGGTGGATTTCCGAAGCGCTGCCTCTGGCGGCCACCGCGCTTGTCCCCATCGTCCTGTTTCCCGCCCTGGACGTACTGGCCCCGGGGGATGTCACCCGCGCCTACGGCAATGACCTCATCTACCTCTTTCTCGGCGGCTTTCTCATCGCCGTGACCATGCAGCGCTGGAACTTGCATCGCCGTATCGCGCTGCACACCATCAACCTGGTGGGCACGGACCCGCGCCGGATGATCCTGGGTTTCATGCTGGCGACCGCCGTGCTGTCCATGTGGATCAGTAATACCGCCACCGCCATGATGATGTTGCCCATCGCCATGGCGGTGCTGCAGCAGAGCCGGGAAGATGCGGACCGCGCTGGCGAGACCCTGTCCGGCGGGTTCGGCGTGGCGCTGATGCTGGGCATTGCCTACAGCGCCTCCATCGGCGGTGTAGCGACGCTCATTGGCACGCCGCCAAATGCTGTGCTGGCGGGCATGGCCAACGAGCTCTACGGCATCGAGATCAGTTTCGCCGCGTGGATGGCGTTCGGCCTGCCGTTGTCGGTCATCATGCTGGTGATCGCCTGGGGGTATCTGGCGTTCGGGCGGCACGGTCGTGACCTAGCCAGTCTTCCCGGTGGGCGGGATCTGGTGCGGCGCGAGCTGCAGGAGATCGGCTCCATCGGTGTGGCCGAGCGGCGGGTGCTGATCGTGTTCGTGACCGTGGCGCTGGCGTGGGTGTTCCGCGGTTTTCTTCCGGAAGGGGCGCTCAACCAGGTCAACGACTCCAGCATTGCCATCGCCGGCGCGCTGGTGCTGTTCCTGCTGTCCGCCGGTGATGGTTCGGGTGAGCGGCTGTTGAACTGGAAAACGGCGGTGACCATTCCCTGGGACATCGTCCTGCTCTTCGGCGGCGGCTTCGCACTGGCGGCCGGATTCACCGAATCCGGGCTGTCTCAGACCATGGCGACCGGCCTGGAGGGCCTGGCCGGCGTTCCGGTCCTGCTCATGATCGCGGCCTGCGTTGCGCTGGTGGTGTTTCTCACCGAAGTCACTTCCAATACGGCGACGGCAACGCTGTTCGTGCCCTTGATGGGGGCACTGGCGGTGGCCATCGGCTTTCACCCGCTGGCGCTGATGGCCGCCGTCGCTGTTGCGGCGTCCTGCGCGTTCATGCTGCCCGTGGCAACGCCGCCGAACGCGGTGGTGTTCGGCAGCCGCGCGGTCACGGTGCCGCAGATGGCCAGGGCAGGGTTGCTCCTGAATGTTGTCACCATCGTGCTGACGACGGCGTTCATCTACTGGGTTCTTCCCATCGTTATGGGGATCTCCCTGCAGGGCTGAACGCCTGGTTCGTGCGCTCGTTATAACCTGATAGCTGTTCGGATTATCCGATCGGCGTCGGTCACGTTATAATCCCGCGCTTTCGGGTGGCGGGAGTTCGTGTCCGGCAGCAAGACCGCACGGTGCTCCCCCGCGACGTTGCGCGGACCAGGAAAGCTGTGTCGTGATCGAATTCGAGGACGTTCAAAAGTCGTATCGCGTGGAAGGCCGCGACGTGCCGGCGCTCCGCGATATCAATCTGGAAGTCCGTGCCGGCGAGGTGTTCGGGGTGATCGGGCACTCCGGTGCCGGCAAGTCCACTCTGTTGCGGCTCATCAATCTGATCGAGCGGCCCAGCAGTGGCCGCATCCGTATCGATGGTGACGACATCACCGACAGCCGGGGCGGTGAACTGATGGCGCTGCGCCGCGGCATCGGCATGATCTTCCAGCACTTCAACCTGCTGTCGTCGAAGACGGTCGCCGAGAACGTGCGTTTCCCCATGAAGCTTGCCGGAACGTACTCGCGTGACCAGATGCAGCAGCGGGTGGATCATCTCCTTGATCGGGTGGGCCTGGCAGATCAGGCCAACAAGTTTCCGGCGCAACTCTCCGGGGGGCAGAAGCAGCGCGTGGGCATTGCCCGGGCGCTCGCCTGTGAGCCGCGCATTCTGCTCTGCGATGAGGCCACCAGCGCCCTCGACCCCCAGACTACCCAGTCGGTGTTGCGGCTGCTCGGCGACATCAACCGCGAGCTGGGGCTGACCATCGTTCTGATTACCCACGAGATGGACGCCATCCGCACCATCTGTGACCGGGTGGCGGTGCTGGATGCCGGCGAAGTGGTCGAGCAGGGCACGGCAGCGCAGGTCTTTCTGCACCCGCGGCACCGGACCACGCAGCGTTTCGTTTTCGAGACCGAGCACATCGACGAGGACGAACTGCACGATGACTTTGCACATGTCCCGGGCCGGGTGCTGCGTCTCACCTTTCAGGGTGAAGCCACCTACACGCCGATGCTCGGTGATATCGCCCGCCGCACCGGCGTGGACTACAGCATCCTCAACGGGCGGATCGACCACATCAAGGACACGCCCTACGGGCAGATCACGCTGTCGCTGATCGGTGGTGACACGGACGGCGCCGAGCAGGCCCTGCACGGTGCCGGAGTCAGCGTGGAGGTGCTGCGACCATGAGCGACTTTTTCGTCAACATCCGCTGGGACGAAATCGGCGTCGCCACCTGGGATACGGTGCTGATGGTGGGTGGCTCCATGTTCTTCATTGTGCTCCTCGGCTTGCCGCTCGGGGTGCTGCTGTTTCTCACCGGCAAGCGCCAGCTGCTGGAGCAGAATACGTTCTACGCGGTGCTGTCGTTCGTGGTGAACGTGCTGCGCTCCATCCCGTTCATCATTCTGCTGATCGTCATGATCCCCGTCACTGTGCTGCTGGTGGGCACGTCGTTGGGTGTGCGGGGCGTTATCCCGCCGCTGGTCGCCGCCGGCACGCCGTTTTTCGCACGGCTGGTGGAGACCTCCCTGCGGGAGGTGGACCGCGGCATCATCGAGGCCACGCAGGCCATGGGTGCCTCCACCTGGCAGATCGTCATGGGGGCGCTGCTGCCTGAAGCGCGCCCCGGGATCATCGCGGGCATCACCGTGACCGCCATCACCCTGGTTTCCTACGCCGCCATGGCAGGTGTCGTCGGTGGGGGCGGGCTGGGGGATCTGGCGATCCGTTATGGCTACCAGCGCTTCCAGACCGACGTGATGCTGGTCACGGTCGTGCTGCTGGTGGTCTTCGTGCAGTTGCTGCAGATGCTTGGTGACCGGCTGGTGCTGTACTTCAGCCGCCGGTGACCGGATCAGGTTCGTTCCCGTTCAACCAACATCAGGGAGAGTCTCAATGCACTTGCGCCATGTCGTTACCGTTATCGCCGCGGCGGGCCTTCTGTCCACCGCCAATGCCCTCGCCAATGAGCGCCTCAGCGTCGCCGCGACGCCGGTCCCGCACGCGGAGATTCTGGAGTTCGTGGAGCCCATGATGGAAGAGCGCGGCGTGGATCTGGACGTCCAGGTCTTCACCGACTACGTCCAGCCCAACACCCAGGTGGATCAGCAGCGGCTGGACGCCAACTTCTTCCAGCACAAGCCGTATCTGGACGAGTTCAATACTGACCAGGGCACCGATCTGGTGGCCATCGCCGGCGTGCATATCGAGCCCTTCGGCGCCTATTCCGACCGCATCAACAGTCTCGACGATCTGCAGGATGGCGCCACCATTGCCATTCCGAACGACCCCACCAACGGTGGCCGCGCCCTGCTGCTGCTCCACGAACTGGGCGTGATCACTCTGGAGGATGGCGACAGCATTTCCGCCACTGAGAGCGACATCGCCGAGAACCCGAAGAATCTGGAGTTCGAAGCGCTGGAAGCGGCCATGCTCCCGCGTGTGCTGAACCAGGTCGATGTGGCCATGATCAACACCAACTACGCGCTGGAAGCGGACCTCAACCCCGTGGAAGACGCCCTGGCCATCGAGGACGCGGAGTCGCCCTACGTGAACTACCTGGTCGCGCGCCCCGACAACGCGGACAGCGAGGCGGTCCAGGCGCTGAAAGAGGTGTTGCTGAGTGACGAGGTTCGCACCTTCATTGAAGACGAGTACGACGGTGCCGTTGTACCGGCGTTCTGATCCCCGCCAACCCGTGCCCGGCGGTATATGTGCCGGGCACTGTCTCACCTCTGCTTGCCATCCCGGGTGATCTGTATCAATTGCCTCTCATCCCGGAGTGGGTAGAGTGAGGCCTCTTCAATGGCTTTGGTGAGATGCATGTCTGACGCGCGGCAGTCCTGGCACGCACAATCCGTCGAGTCCACCATGGAGGCCCATGAGGCGCACCGTGATGGTCTCGCCGCTGCTGAGGCGGACAGCCGTCTGGCGCGCTACGGGGCCAATCGCCTGCGCCCTCCGGAGACCGCCGGTCCCCTGGTGCGGTTCTTCCGCCACTTTCACAACGTTCTGATCTATATCCTCATTGCCGCGGCAGCCGGCACGGCGCTGCTCGGTCACTGGGTGGATACCGGCGTGATCCTTGCGGTGGTGCTGATCAACACCCTGATCGGCTTTGTCCAGGAGGGGCGGGCAGAGAAGGCGCTGGACGCCATTCGCCAGATGTTGTCGCCGACCGCGCTGGTGATACGTGATGGGGAACGCCAGGAGATTCCGGCGGATACCGTCGTGCCGGGGGACATCGTGGTGCTCCAGGCCGGCGACAAGGTGCCCGCCGACCTGCGTCTGGTGCAGATCAAGAATTTGCGCATCGACGAGGCCGTGCTTACCGGCGAGTCCGTGCCGGTCGCCAAGTCGGTGGATGCAGTGGCCGACGATGCGCCACTGGGCGATCGGGTGTGCATGGCCTACTCCGGGACCCTGGTGACATTTGGCCGTGGGCTGGGTGTCGTGACTGCAACCGGGGATGAAACGGAGGTGGGGCGGATCTCGGGCATGCTCACCGAGGTGCACAGCCTGCAGACCCCCCTGATCCGGCAGACTGAGCAGTTCGGGCGCTGGCTGGCGGGCGTCATCCTTGTGATCTCGGCGGCCACGTTCGCGTTCGGGTACTGGGTGCGCGGCTACCCCCTGGACGAGATGTTCCTGGCCGCCGTGAGCCTGGCGGTATCGACCATTCCCGAGGGGCTGCCGGCGATACTGACCATCGCCCTGGCCATTGGTGTGCAGAAGATGGCGCGGCGCAACGCCATCATCCGCCGGCTGCCGGCGGTGGAAACCCTGGGCTCCGTTTCCACGATCTGCTCGGACAAGACCGGCACCCTGACCCGGAACGAGATGACCGTCTCCACCGTGGCCTGCGCGCACCGCCGGGTCCAGGTGGAAGGGGTGGGCTACGACCCCGGGGCCGGGCAGCTGTGCCATGACGGCGAGCCCATTGAAGCGCTGGATGACGAGGTGCTGCGCCAGGTATTGCGCGCCGGTCTGCTCTGCAACGACGCGCGGCTCATCCAGCGGCAGGGCGACTGGGCCATCGAGGGCGACCCCACCGAGGGGGCGTTGCTGGTGCTCGCCGGCAAGGGTGGCCTCGACCGCAGCGAGGAAGAGCAGCGGCACCCGAGGCTGGACGTCATCCCGTTCGAGTCCGACCACAAGTACATGGCAACGCTCCACGGCCCGTTGGATGGCGACCGGTACATTGTGCTCAAGGGCGCGCCCGAGCGGGTTCTGGACCTGTGCAGCACCCAACGCGGCGCGGATGGCGACCAGCCACTGGACCGCGCTTTCTGGGACGACTGCCTGGACCACATTGCCGGCCAGGGCGAGCGCCTACTGGCCGTGGCGATGCGGACGGCCACTGGAGAGACCGCCCTGGATCACCCCCATGTGGACGCCGGCGGGTTCACGCTGCTGGCCGTGCTGGGCATTATCGATCCGCCCCGGGAAGAGGCCATTCGCGCCGTCGCTCAGTGCCGTGAGGCTGGTGTTGGCGTCAAGATGATCACCGGAGACCACCTGGTGACCGCCAGCGCCGTGGGCCGGCTGCTGGGGCTCGGCGAAGCGGCTCGGAGCGCCGTCGCCGGCCATGAACTGGACACCATGGATGACGATGCCCTGCGCCGCACTGCCCACACGGCCGCCGTCTTCGCCCGCACCACGCCCGAGCATAAGTTGCGTCTGGTGAGCGCGCTACAGGCGGAGGGTGCCGTGGTGGCCATGACCGGTGACGGCGTCAACGACGCCCCCGCCCTGAAACGCTCGGACGTGGGCGTGGCCATGGGCAACAAGGGCACGGAGGCGGCCAAGGAGGCCTCGGAGATGGTGCTGGCCGATGACAACTTCGCCTCCATCGCCCACGCCGTGGAAGAGGGCCGCACCGTCTACGACAACATCCGCAAGGCCATCCTGCACATGCTGCCCACCAATGCCGGGCAGTCATTGACCATCATGATGGCCATTCTCATGGGCCTGGCCCTGCCGCTGACCCCGGTGCAGGTCCTGTGGGTGAACATGGTCACCTCGGTGACCCTGGCCATGGCGCTGGCGTTCGAGCCCAGCGAGCCGGGCGTCATGCGGCGCCCGCCCCGGGATCCGGCGGCACCGCTGCTGTCGGGATTTCTGCTCTGGCGCATTCCCTTCGTGGCCATCCTCCTGTGGCTGGGGACCTTCGGCCATTTCGTGTGGATGGAAGAAGTCGTGGGCGCCTCGGACGAGGTGGCCCGCACCGTGGCCATCAACACGCTGGTGGCCGGCCAGGCCTTCTACCTGCTCAACCTGCGGCTGATCCACCAACCGGTGCTGGTCGGCGGGGCGCTGCTGCGCAGCCAGGCCATGTGGATTGCCATCGGGGTGCTGGTGCTGCTGCAATTGGCGTTCACTTACGCACCGCTGATGCATACCCTGTTCGGAACCACCGCCATCGGGCCGGACGACTGGGCACGAATCCTGGCATTCGGGGCGGCGGTGTTCGTGATCGTGGAGTTCGAGAAGATGGTGCTGCGACGGTTGCCGTGGGTGGAAACGGGGTAGGATCATGATCGACGACAAACGCCAGGGTGCCTCGTTGCTGATCGCGGCGGTGGCCGATGAGCTGAAGGAGTCGGCGCTGGCCATTGCCCGGGAGGAAGGGGCCCGCGGTGTTACCATTCTGCCGTCCCGGGGCATCGGCTTTCCCGAGCACATCACCGTCCTCGGCGTCACCTATCGGGGGATCGGGGTGGTGCTGCTCTGGGTGCTGGACGGCGAGCGGGCGACGCGCATCGCCGCCCGTCTCAACCGTGAGCTGGAGCTGCTGCGGCCCTTTCAGGGGCTTGCGTTCGTGGCGCCGGTGGATGCCACCGGCGGTATCGACCCGGCGGCCATCCGCAAGTATCTGGGCGACGGACCCGGGGCTTCGGAGTAGACCCATGCGCACAGCAGCAGAGGAAGCCTGCAGCCAGTGAATCAGCTCCGGGAATTCTACGGCATCCTCAAGCATGCCTTCCGCAATCTGTTGCCCATCATCGCCGTGGTGAGCTTTTTCCAGTTCGCGGTGATGCAGGAAGTGCCCGACGGGCTGCTGTCCATGGCCGTTGGTCTGGGCATTGTGGTGCTTGGCGTGGCGCTGTTCCTGCAAGGGCTGGAACTGGGCATTTTCCCCATCGGCAAGAACCTCTCCAACCAGCTTGCCAGGCGCGGCTCGCTGGTGCTGCTGATGCTGTTCGGGTTCTCCCTGGGATTTGCCGCGGTGATCGCCGAGCCGGCGCTGATCGCCGTGGCGGATCAGGCCGAAGTGATCAGCGAGGGGCGGGTGAATGCGTTCACGTTGCGGTTGCTCGTGGCCACCTCCGTGGGTGCGGTGGTGGGGCTTGGCATCGTGCGCATTATCCTCGGCCACAGCCTGCACTGGTACATGATTGCCGGTTACCTGCTGGTGGTGCTGGTGACCTTCTTTGCGCCGGAGGAGATCGTCGGGCTGGCCTACGACTCCGGCGGCGTGACCACCAACATCGTCACTGTGCCGCTGATTGCGGCCCTCGGTATCGGCCTGGCGGTCTCCATCCGCGGGCGCACCGCGCTCATGCACGGCTTCGGCCTGGTGGCACTGGCGGTGATGGTGCCCATGATCTCCGTGCAGCTCTACGGCATCGTGGTGTACACCTTCGGCGAGACCGGTGACGTGGCAGGTAACGGGCTGGAGATGCAGGCAGAAACCGACGGCGTGGCCGACCCGGTTGCCGGCAGTCTTGCGCTCGGCATGCTGAGCGATCTGCTGGTCATGGTCAGGGATGTGCTGCCCATCATCGCCGTGGTGCTGGTGTTCCAGTATCTGGTGCTGCGCAAGCACATTGCTCACCTGCACAAGGTCATGGTCGGTTTCGTGCTGGTGATTGTCGGCCTGTACGCCTTCGTGGTGGGGCTCAAGCTGGGGCTGTTCCCCATCGGCGAGAGCATGGCCGAGCAGCTCATCGCCCGCGAGCAGATCCTGTTCGTCTACCTGTTCGCCTTCTGTATCGGCTTTGCCACCACCATGGCCGAGCCGGCGCTCATCGCCATTGGCGAGAAGGCCGAAGAGGCGGCCAAGGGGCAGCTCAAGGGCAATGTCATCCGGCTGCTGGTGGCCGCCGGTGTGGCCGTTGGCATCACCGTGGGCGTGCACCGCATCATCACCGGCGACTCCATCCACTACTACATCATGGGCGGCTACGCGCTGGTTATTCTGCTCACCTGGTTGTCGCCGAAGTACATTGTGGCTCTGGCGTTCGATCTTGGCGGGGTCACGACCTCCGAGGTGACCGTACCCCTGGTCACGGCCCTGGGGATCGGCCTGGCAACCCATATCGAGGGGCGCAGCGTGCTCATTGATGGTTTCGGTCTGATCGCGTTCGCGTCCATTTTCCCCATTATTTCCGTCATGCTCTACGCTATCGGCGTGGAGCTCGTCGCCAAGGCGAGAGGAGGTGCGACATGAAATTCGCAGCGCTGGTGGCCATCCTGGCCGAAGATCTGGAAGAGCAGGCTATCGATTCCGCCAAGCAGGCCGGTGCCGGTGGCGTCACCATCATGGATGCCCGCGGCATTGGCACGAAAGAGAAAAAGACCTTCTTCGGGCTGACTTACGAGGGCAGTCAGTCGGTGCTGCTGTTCGTCCTGGAGAAGAAGCTTTCGGTGCGGGTGCTGAAGCAGATCACTCGGGATCTGGATCTGAACGCCACCAGCAAGGGGGTGGTGTTCACGCTGCCGCTGGAGCATATCGCCGGCATCGATATGGCGCAGTTGGAGCAGTTCGAGTCCCGCATCCGGGATGATATCTGAGTCGCCGTAACGGCGCCGTCGAGACACCGCCTGGGAGCCCATCCATGCTAGTGAAAGACATCATGCAGACCGACGTGGTCACCATTTCGCCACTGGCCACGATCCGCGAGGCCATGCAGGCCATGCGCAGCAACAACGTCCGGGCGCTGGTTGTCGAGCGCAAGGATCAGCACGACGCCTACGGGTTGATTACCTACGCTACCATCCTGCGGACCATCGTCGCGGAAGAGGGCGACATCGACCTCATCAACGTCTATGACGTGTGCACCAAACCGGTGATTACCGTGCATGCGGAGATGCACGTCAAACACGTGGCCCGCTTGATGGTGCGGCAGAACTTCCGTCGTGTCGTCGTGCTGCGCGACAGTGCGCTTGAGGGCATCGTCGCCCGCAACGACATCGTGACCCCGATTCTGGAGATGGCGGAGCACTGATGGTTCGCCACTTCGCGTACTCCGCTGAGGCCGGGCTGGCAACACCGGAGAATTGCGTATTTTCGCTCCCATGGCGGTGAGGTAGCGTTCAGGCGTCCAGAACGCCGGTCGTCATGGGAGAGCCCGTGGAAAGCCTGAACATTCCTGTGTTGACGCTGATCGTCGTCGGCCTCGCCGTCGCCAGTGTCGCCCTGTCACCGCGCGTGCGAACGGCGGATGGTTTCTTTCGTGGCTGGACGGAGACGGGGCAACCGCCCGGCGTCCTCACGTTGACACTCTCCCAGGTCACCACCTGGATCTTCGCCCGCTCCCTGCTCAACGCGGGGATACTCGGCTACTTCTTCGGCATCGCCGGGGTGCTCGCCTACACTGCTTACTACGGCTCGTTCCTCACGGGCTGGCTGATCACCGACCGGCTGCGTTTCCATCACGGCGCGAGCAGTGTCCAGGCGTTCCTGTTCCAGCGGTTCGGGCGCACCGGCACCTGGTGCTTCAATCTGCTGATCAGTCTGCGGCTGCTCAGCGAAGTCTTCGCCAACCTGCTGGTGATCGGCATCGTGTTCGCCGCCGCCGGTGATCAGGCCAGTAATCTGGCCATGGTGGCCGTGGCGGCGGTGACGCTGATCTATTCGGCCGTTGGCGGGCTGCGCGCCTCGCTGCGCACCGATGCCCTGCAGATGGTGCTGCTGGGGGTGGCTCTGGTGCTGCTGCTCGGGTTTGCGCTGGTGCATCCGCTGTTCAGTGCCGGGGCGATCGTGGTCAGCAGCCCGGAGCTGTCCAGCCCGGGCTGGATCCTGCTCGCGGTGGCGCTGTTACAGGTGTTGAGTTATCCGCTCCACGACCCGGTGATGATGGACCGCGGCTTCATCGCCGACCGCAGGACCACGCGGCACAGCTTTCTCCACGCGTTCTGGCTCTCGTCGTTCTGCATACTGGCGTTCGGCCTGCTGGGCGTGTTCGCGGGGCTGAACGATGGCGGTGAAGACGGTTTCCTCGCCTCCCTGGAACCGCTGCTCGGTGGTGGCGCCATGCTGGTGCTTGCGGTGGCGCTGGTGTTGTCCGCGGCGTCCACCATGGATTCCGTTTACTCCAGCACGGCCAAGCTGGTGGTGGTGGATATGGGGCTGGTGCGCCGATCGGCCACATGGGGGCGGCTCGCCATGGTGGCCACTGCCCTGGGTGGCCTGGTGCTGGTCCTGGTGGGCACGGACGATCTGTTCGCGGCGGTGGCCGTCAGCGGCACGGCCTCGCTGTTCCTGGCGCCTGTCATCGTCTTCTCCATTCTGCTCGGGCGCGATGTGGCGCGCTGGAGCCTGCTGGTTACGTTCGGGCTGGCCATGGCCGGGTCCGTTGTGTACTTCCTGGAAGACTCCGGGTATGTGGCCTGGATCGGTGCTCTCACCGGTGTGGAGCACAGCTACAGCAAACTGCTTGTGGTTACCGTGTTCATTCTGGCGGGGGGCATGGCGGCCTTTGCGCTGGGGGTGCGCCGCCGGGAACGCGCGGGAGGGCGCAGCTGATGGAGTCGCCGGGGCGCCACTGCCCGCTGCATTACCGCACCGATCCGGCGGAACTGGACCGTGCGCCGGACCTGACCGCGGAGACGCTCTACGTGATCGGCGGGCTGTACGGCAATACCGCCGCTCT